>WTKA01000105.1:17662-33511 GCA_011524605.1 Hyphomicrobiales bacterium
AAGAAGCCTGTTTCGCTATATTGCCAGAGATAATTGTTTAAATGCTCTTGGCTTTGTTCTGACCCACAGCGCACCAGACACGCCCACTCTCGCTGAATGGATTTTTCCAAGAGCAAGGGGAGGACATGATCTAGTGTTTGATGCTGTAGATGGTAAAATAAAACTTCGGTCATTTGGCTTCATAATTATTCGCTATATAGCGGTCTAGCAAACGCACGCCAAAGCCGCTGGTAAAGCCTGAATGCACGTCCGATTTTGGCGAGCCCATTGCCGTTCCAGCAATGTCTATATGTGCCCATGGTGTACTTTTTACAAAGCGTTGCAAAAATTGAGCTGCTGTGATGGAGCCTGCTTCTCTGCCGCCAATATTTTTCATATCAGCAAATTTTGATTTTAGTTTAGCATCATAGCCTTTATGCAGCGGCATACGCCACAATTTTTCTTCTGATTGAAGACCCGCCTCAAAGAGCTGGCCTGCAAGGTCATCGTCATTACTAAATAAGCCAGCATATTCTTTGCCCAATGCAACAATGATTGCGCCTGTTAACGTTGCCAGATTAATCATCGCTTTGGGAGCAAATCTATTTTCTACATAGGTTAACATGTCACATAAAACCAAGCGGCCTTCTGCATCAGTATTGATAACTTCAATGGTTTGTCCTGAAAGAGAGGTAACAATATCACCTGGGCGTTGTGCATTGCCATCAGGCATATTTTCCACAAGGCCAACAACGCCAACAACATTAGCCTTTGCTTTTCGCCCTGCAATAGCGCGCATCGCACCTGTAACAGCTGCTGCACCACCCATATCAGCTTTCATATCTTCCATGCCGCCAGCTGGTTTGATTGAGATGCCACCTGTATCAAAAGTAACCCCTTTACCTACAAGAGCGATTGGTGCTTCGCTAACCTTGTCACCCTTCCAATGCATGAGCGCAACATAAGGTGCATTCACACTGCCTTGAGCAACGCCAAGCAGCGCATTCATGCCTTTGCGTTCCATATTTTCTTTATCTAAAATCTCAACTTCAATGCCCAGCTCTTCCAAACCTTCAATGCGGTTTTTAAATTCTTCAGGAGTGAGAATATTAGAAGGTTCTGAAATCAGATCCCGAGCGAGGTGAACGCCCTGTGCAATATTTGTTGTTATCTCATAGCTTGCTTTGGCTTCTTCAATTTCAACACAGCCAATGCTTAAATTAAAGGCTGTTTTTTCTTCCTCAGCCTCTTGATCATCCTCTTCTTTTTCAACTTTCTCAGAAGTCATATAGGTATCAAAAGCATAGGCGCGCATTTCAACACCTGAAGCGATGAGGCCGATAATGTTAGAATTTATATTCTGTTGTTCTTCTTCTGGTTCGGTATTTTCTAGAACGAGATGAAGCGTATCATCTTTAAATTTTAGTAGTTTTGATGAGATACGACCACCAAAATTGATCCAAAAACTTTCATCTGCAATCTCTTCTTCTTTGTTTTCTAAGTTTGGAAGAGCAAAAACAAGAATACGAGCTGCTGATAGGCCTTGCGGGCCTGTAATTTCGATTGTTTTCTCTTTTTCAGGGAAGGAAACAGCTTTTGCTGCGCGTTTAATCGCGCCATCTGTTGCTTCGTCAACTAATGTCCCAAATTCGCCAAGTTGCCCATTTTCATCCATAAGAATGGCAAGAACGCCTTCATTTGGAATAGCAGGAGTATCAAAAGTTATCGTGGCTTGTGTTGGCATATTCGTTCCTTAACCATTATGTTTAAAGTGAATCAATGGGCTGTTTTTACAATAGCTCAATATTTTTTTTCAATATATGGCTGTGGTGTAAATAATCAATTTATAAATCAAGTGATCTCATTATTTTATGGCTTTTTATAAGTTTTTCTTGACCTTTATTAAATATCATGTTTTATCAAACTTCCCTGTTAGGGCGTGTAGCTCAGTGGTAGAGCACTACGTTGACATCGTAGGGGTCACAAGTTCAATCCTTGTCACGCCCACCATTTTTTTTCATTTTCTCCCTAGTTACGCATTTTAAGATTGTCGTCTTTAAAAGATATTTTTGTAGAGGGTGATTATTACAATATGTATTTGCTATTGCTTGAACCAAAATCTTGGAATATTTCTACATCCAATATAAAAAATTTTAGGTGCAAAAAAGATTAAAGGCTTGATGCTAGCAGCTTACATCTCTACATATAAAGGCGAATTTATTTAATATAGAAAGCCAATATATATGAGCGATCCTTACGCAATATTAGGTGTAGCTAAAAATGCCTCAGATGCGGAGATTAAATCTGCCTACCGTAAGCTTGCAAAAAAACATCATCCAGATGTAAATAAGGGCAATGCCGCTTCTGAGAAGAAGTTTTCTCAAGCGTCAACTGCTTATGATATTTTATCTGATAAGACAAAGCGATCACAATATGATCGCGGTGAGATTGATGGCGAAGGCAAGCAGAAATTTGCAGGTTTTGGCGGTGGCGCTGGAGGCGGCAATCCTTTTGGTGGTGGTGCGCGTGCTGGTGGCGGTTTTTCTGGTATTAATCCAGATGATATTTTAAATGAAATTTTTGGCGGTAGCCGCGGTGCGCGTGGCGGTGCTGGCATGGGCGGTCGTACAGGCACAGCGGGTAGGGGCTATTCAGACCCCTTTCAAAGAGCAGAGCCACAAGCACCCGCGAAGACGGAAATTTCTGCTGATGTGCCTGTAAACGTTGCTTTAGATGGGGGACGTGTTGCCATTGAACTGCCCTCTGGCAAAGCAGTTCGCATTTCTGTTCCTAAGGGCGTGACACAAGGGCAGCAAATTCGTGTTATTGATAATGATAAACCAATTTATATTACTGTAAATATTGTATCTGGCGGCGGTTATCGCGTTGAGGGCAGTAAGCTTTACTATGATTTGCCAATCACATTATATGAAGCTGTTTTAGGAGCAACTGTGACCTTAGAAACGCCTACAGGCCAGTTAAGTATTAAAATTCAAGAGGGAACAACGGGCGATAAAACGCTTCGTTTGCGTGAAAAAGGGCTTTTGATCTCAAAAGATAAGCGCGGCGATATGTTTGTTGTACCAAAAATCATCTTGCCAGATAATGCTAGTAAGGATTTAAAAACATTGATGGAATTTTGGCAGCAGAATAATCCATATGAGCCTAGGCTTAGGACGTGATTATTTTGTTTATTCTGCACCAATAGATTTACACTATGAACAGGAAGAAAAGCGTAGGAACTATTTGTAATTTCAAGCTTTTTTGACGTATTCATAGTGTAAATATGTGGTGCCTATTTAGTTTTAGTTAAAAGTGGATTTAAGTTAAAAGCGTGATTTGTCAAAAATAAAGCTTCAAAAAGAGCCGAACTCTTCTTTTACTTTATTTTAATCCGCTTAATAGGTTTAACTTAAACAGAATTGAACAAAATAACCATGTCTTGAGCCTAGATAGCATGCTCATGTCTTTTACAAAGATTGATTATTATAAATAGCGATAAAAATTGTGTTGTTTTTTCTTTTTTAGTCTTAAAAATAGATAAAATATACGACTATGTCTTGATTGTGATGCGACAAACTTGTACTAAGCTAGGCTAGAGTTTAAACCAGCTTACCCATTGATATGGGGTAAGATAGCATTTTGAGGCTAAAGATGACAGGTAATGGTCTTTTAAAAGGAAAACGTGGGCTTATTATGGGCGTAGCAAATAATCGCTCAATTGCTTGGGGGATTGCTAAGGCTTGTGCAGATCAAGGAGCAGAGCTTGCCTTTTCTTATCAAGGAGAAGCAATAAAAAAACGCGTTGAACCGCTTGTAGCGGAGCTAGGCTCAGACACACTTATAGAATGTGATGTTGCAGATACGGACTCTTTAGACGCAACCTTCAAAATGATTGAAGATAAATGGGGCTCTATTGACTTTGTTGTGCATGCTGTTGCTTATTCTGATAAAGAAGAGCTAAAAGGAAGATATATAGATACAAGCGCCGAAAATTTCCAAAATACAATGAATATCTCTTGCTATTCATTCACAGCTGTGGCGCAACGTGCAGAAAAAATAATGAATGAAGGCGGCTCCCTTCTCACATTAAGCTATTATGGTGCTGAGCGCGTTATGCCGCATTATAATGTAATGGGCATTGCAAAAGCAGCGCTTGAAACAAGTGTTCGCTATTTAGCAGAAGACTTGGGTAAGAAGAATATTCGTGTTAATGCAATTTCAGCAGGCCCGATTAAGACATTAGCTGCATCAGGTATTGGCGACTTTAGATATATTCTAAAATGGAATGAATATAATTCTCCAATGCGCCGCACAGTTACAATTGATGAAGTTGGTGATTCTGGTGTGTATCTTGTGTCAGATCTCTCTCGCAGTGTAACCGGTGAAGTACATCATGTTGATTGTGGCTATCATGTTGTCGGCATGAAAGCCGTTGATGCGCCTGATATCTCAGTTGTTAAAGACTAATTTTTTGAAGATATTATACAATTTCGAAAGCCCTTAGAGTTCTAAGGGCTTTTTTTATCTTTAATAACGTTGAATTTCAATTAGTAAAAATTTCAATAGTTATCAAATTTCTAGATGAGCTTATATTGGCAATAAATAGAAAAAACCCAATCTTTTTTGAAAGATTGGGGTTAATTATTTTAGATATATTTCTGAATTTGGTTTAAGCTCTAATGCGCAATAGAGCTATCACTATTTTCTTCTTTATGGCTGCCTGCAAGTAATTCTTCTGCGGAAGGCCAATCAATTGCCTCGGGCATTTCAACAAGCGCGACTTTTAAAACTTCATCCAATTGTGAAACAGGAATAATCTCAAGCCCTTCTTTCACATTATCAGGGATTTCGCTTAAGTCTTTTACATTTTCCTCAGGGATGAGAACGGTTTTAATGCCGCCCCTATGCGCTGCTAAAAGCTTTTCTTTCAAGCCTCCAATTGGGAATACGCGGCCGCGAAGTGTAATCTCGCCTGTCATTGCAACATCTTTTCTCACTGCAATACCCGTCATCAGAGAGACAATCGTTGTTGCCATGGCTATGCCCGCAGAAGGACCATCTTTTGGTGTAGCACCTTCAGGAACATGGACATGGATATCACGTTTTTTGAACCATTCTTGCGGAATGCCTAAATCATAAGAACGTGACTTCACATAAGCATTTGCTGCGGTAATTGATTCTTTCATGACATCACGCAAATTGCCTGTTACAGACATTTTGCCATCGCCTGGCATCATTACGCCTTCAATTGTTAAAAGTTCACCACCAACTTCTGTCCAAGCAAGACCCGTAACAACACCAATTTGATCTTCATCATCAATTTGACCATAGCGATATTTAGGGGCGTCTAAGAAGTCTTCAAGGTTATCTTGCGTAATATCGATGAATTTATGATCTTCTTTCACAATTTTTGTAACAGTTTTGCGAATAAGTTTAGCTAATTCCCGTTCAAGATTTCGCACACCTGATTCACGCGTATATCGGCGAATAATTGTGTATAAGACGTCATCTGAATATTGCCATTCATCGTCTTTAAGCCCATGGCGCTTCATTTGTTCGCCAATGAGGTGACGTTTTGCAATTTCAGTTTTCTCGTCTTCGGTATAGCCTGATATCCGAATAATCTCCATTCTATCCATCAAAGGGCCAGGAATATTAAGTGTATTTGCGGTTGCAACGAACATAACATCAGATAAATCATAGTCGACTTCTAAATAATGGTCATTGAAGCTATTATTTTGTTCTGGATCTAAGACTTCAAGTAAAGCCGCTGCAGGGTCGCCTCTGAAATCTTGCCCCATTTTATCTAATTCATCTAATAAAATAAGCGGGTTGCTTTTACCTGCTTTTTTCATTGATTGAATGAAACGTCCCGGCATTGAGCCGATATATGTTCTGCGATGACCTCTAATCTCTGCTTCATCTCTCACGCCGCCTAGGGACATGCGGACAAATTTACGACCCGTTGATTCTGCAATTGATTTAGCAAGAGATGTTTTACCAACCCCTGGAGGGCCAACAAGACATAGAATTGGTCCTTTTAATGAGCGCGTTCGCTTTTGAACAGCAAGATATTCCATAACCCGCTCTTTGACTTTCTCAAGACCGTAGTGATCCCGATCAAGAATTTTTTCAGCGGCATTTAAGTCTGCTTTCAGTTTAGAACGCTGCTTCCATGGAATGCCTAGCAGCCAGTCTAAATAGTTGCGTACAACTGTAGCTTCAGCGGCCATAGGACTCATTTGCCTTAGCTTTTTCAGCTCGTCAAGCGCTTTGGATTTTGCTTCTTTTGATAGCTTTGTCGCTTCTATTTTATTATCAATTTCTTTCAAGTCTTCGCCGCTATCATCATCACCAAGCTCTTTTTGAATCGCTTTCATTTGCTCATTCAAATAATATTCGCGCTGGGTTTTTTCCATTTGTCGTTTGACGCGGCTTCGGATTTTCTTCTCAACTTGGATAACGCTTAATTCGCTTTCCATCATTTCCAAGATGCGCTCTAACCTGTCTGTTACTGCAGGTGTTTCTAATAAAAGCTGCTTTTCTGATATTTTAATTGCTAAATGGGATGCTATTGTATCGGCTAGTTTTGAAGCATCTTCAATTTGTTGAACAGAAGATAAAATTTCTGGAGAAACCTTCATATTCAGTTTTACATAGCTTTCAAAGTCAGTAAGTACGCTACGCATTAATGCTTCTACATCAACTTCAGACCCTTGATCTTCTTCAATAAACTCAACATCGCCAACATAAAAACTATCAGTTTCTTGAAAATCTTTGACTAAAACACGCTCTACGCCTTCTACAAGGACTTTTACCGTATTGTCAGGCAGTTTTAACAGCTGGAAAACAGAAGCTAATGTACCGACAGTGAACATGTCTTCTTTAGTGGGGTTATCGTTAGATCCATCTTTTTGTGTTAGCAGAAGGACTTTTGAATCCCGCTTCATGACGTCTTCTAAAGCTTGGATTGATTTATCTCTGCCAACAAAAAGCGGAACAATCATATGAGGGAATACAACAATATCCCTTAAAGGCAAAACAGGATATTTATTTTGATTATTGTCTTCTACATCCACGGTTTCAATGTCTGACATAAAACAGCCTTCTTATCATTTGTATATTTTATTCATATTCCCCTTGTTTAAAGGCGAATATATGTACGAATCTCTTAGTAATAATTTGGAACTTTAAAGAAAGAATTTCAAGGGCAGATTAGCTATAAACAGATAGATTATAACTATTTAAACTTTTAAATAAAAAAAGGAGGCATGAAATCACACCTCCTTCGCAAAGCATGCGTTGTTATGTTTATGCAGAAGTTTCTAACTCTTCTTCTTTTTCAGAATAGATATATAGAGGACGAGCATTGCCTTCTACAACATCTTTTGAGATGACCACTTCTTCAACGCCATTTAGACCCGGCAATTCGAACATAGTATCAAGTAGAATTGATTCCATGATTGAACGCAAGCCACGCGCGCCTGTTTTACGCTCAATTGCTTTTTTAGCAATTGACAGCATCGCATCATCTTGGAAAGTCAGCTCAACATCTTCCATTTCAAAAAGACGCTGATACTGCTTGATCAATGCATTTTTAGGCTCTTTCAAAATCATGACAAGCATATCTTCATCGAGATCTTCCAAAGTCGCTAAAATTGGGAGACGGCCTACAAATTCAGGAATAAGACCGAATTTGAGTAGATCTTCAGGCTCAACAGATTTGAAAATTTCCCCTGTCTTGCGATCATCAGGTGAAGATACATTGGCTGCAAAGCCGATTGAAGTCTTTTCACCACGATCTGAGATGATGCGCTCAAGGCCTGCAAAAGCGCCACCACAAATGAATAAAATATTTGTTGTGTCAACCTGCAAGAAATCTTGTTGTGGATGCTTGCGACCACCTTGCGGAGGAACGCTTGCTACCGTACCTTCCATAATTTTAAGCAAGGCTTGCTGCACACCCTCACCAGAAACATCGCGTGTAATTGATGGATTGTCTGATTTGCGAGAAACCTTATCAACCTCATCAATATAAACAATGCCGCGTTGAGCACGTTCAACATTATATTCTGAAGCTTGCAAGAGTTTTAGAATGATATTTTCAACATCCTCACCCACATAGCCTGCTTCTGTAAGTGTCGTCGCATCAGCCATTGTGAATGGCACATCTAAGATGCGTGCTAAAGTTTGCGCTAAGAATGTTTTACCACATCCTGTTGGGCCAATGAGCATGATGTTAGATTTTTGTAATTCAACATCTGTGTTTGCAGCGCCATGTTCTAACCTTTTATAGTGGTTATGAACGGCAACAGCTAGCACGCGCTTTGCATGGGCTTGACCAATGACATATTCGTCTAAGACTTCTGTTATTTCTAATGGCGTTGGAACGCCTTCTTTAGATTTAACTAATGAACTCTTATTTTCTTCACGAATTATGTCCATACATAATTCAACGCATTCATCACAAATAAATACAGTAGGTCCTGCAATGAGTTTACGAACCTCATGCTGGCTTTTACCGCAAAAAGAGCAATAGAGCGTATTTTTAGCGTCTTTTCCGGAAGTTTTACTCATACCTACTCCTATATTGTTTTTAAAAAGTATGATCTATAATTAGCATTTAGGAAATAATTTCCTAAATTTTTAGATTAAACAAGCTTATCTCATTATATTTATGTAAGACTATCAAGTGATAGTTCAATATTTGCTTAACAAGCTGTAATTTTAAGCCAAATTAGGCAAAATCTACACAACTTAGTAGATTTTACCTTTATAAATACAATTAATAAAAAGCTTTTTCTTTACTTATCTTCTGATTCGTTTGGCTCAGTATTGCGCTTAGAGATTACCTCATCAACAATACCGAATTCTTTTGCTTCATCTGCTGACATGAAATTATCGCGTTCTAGAGCCGCGACAACTGTATCCATATCTTGGCCTGTGTGATGCACATAAATTTCATTCAAGCGCTTTTTAATCGAAAGAATTTCTTTTGCATGAAGTTCAATATCTGTCGCTTGACCTCTAAAACCACCTGATGGCTGGTGCACCATTACGCGTGAGTTTGGCAAAGAAAAACGCATGTCTTTTGCGCCTGCTGCTAGGAGCAAAGAACCCATAGAAGCAGCCTGACCAACACATAGTGTTGAAACTTCAGGTCGGATGAATTGCATTGTGTCATAAATAGACAAGCCTGCTGTTACAACACCGCCAGGGGAGTTGATATACATGGAAATTTCTTTTTTGGGATTATCAGCTTCTAAGAAAAGAAGTTGAGCAACGGCCAAAGATGCCATGCCATCTTCGACAGGGCCTGTCAGAAAAATGATACGTTCTTTAAGTAGTCGAGAGAAAATATCAAATGCGCGTTCGCCGCGATTAGTTTGTTCCACAACCATTGGAACGAGACTATTTTCAAAATAATCTACTGGATCTCTCATATTTTAATTCTCCTGCAAGTCGGCTTTTATAGAAAATGGGTGAGAATACCGCATTGTAATTTTTGTTTACACAATAAAAGTAAAAAAAATAATACGTTATTTAGCAAAAATCACTATCTATGATCAATATGCAAGAATGGTTATGGAACAATAGAGGCAAAAAAGGGGCGAAACCGCCCCTAATTTTTATGCGTCTTCTTCGTCTTGTTTCAATAACTCTTCTTTTGTGACTGTTTCATCCGTCACAGTTGCAAGCTCTAATATGAAATCAACTACTTTATCTTCAAAGATTGGTGCGCGAAGTTGTGCTAATGCATTTGGATTTTCGCGATAGAAATTAATAAGCTCTTGCTCACGACCAGGCATTTGCATCATTTGCTGTTGAACAGCGCGCTGAACTTCCGTTTCTTCAATTTTAACATCATTTTCTGAGCCAATTTCAGAAATAAGAAGGCCTAAACGAACGCGGCGCTGTGCGATTGTTTGATATTCTTCGCGTGCTTTTTCTTCAGTTGTGCCAGCATCTTCGAAGCTTTCACCACCTTTTTCCATTTCTTTTTGCATTTGATCCCAAATGCTATTGAATTCTTGCTCAACAAGTGTTGGCGGTAATTCAAAATCATGGCCTTCGTTTAAAGCATCAAGTAATTTACGCTTTGCCTTTTGGCGGCTTGCTTGAGCATAATTCTCTTTGAAACGTCCTGTGAAGGCTTCGCGTAGGGCAGCTAAATCTTCCATGCCCATTGATTTTGCAAGCTCGTCATTGATTTCAACTTCGCCAGGTGCTGCAACAGCAGTTACTTTCACATCAAAAGTTGTTTCTTTACCAGCAAGATTTGGCGCAGGATAGTCTTCAGGGAAAGTGATTGGGAATGTTTTGCTTTCTCCGACTTTCATGCCAACAACATTATCTTCAAAGCCAGGGATGAATTGACCAGCACCAAGCACAAGATCAGTGCCATCAGCAGCACCACCTTCAAAAGGTTCGCCGTCTAATTTGCCAAGGAAGTTAATTGTTGCTTTGTCGCCATCTTCAGCAACCGCATCATCACCTTTATCATCATATGACTTATTTTGGCTTGCCATATCTTGGATTGCTTTTTCAACTTCTTCTTCGTCTACTTCTACAACAGGGCGTGTGATAGAAATTGATTTAAGATCCATGATGTCAATAGTAGGGATGACTTCATAGCTCATTGTATATTCTAAATCACCTTCACAAGATAAAACCTTCTTAATTTTTTCTTCTTCTTCAGGAAGATCAATTTTAGGTTCAAAAGCAGATTTTTCGTCGCGATCACTTAAAATTTTCTGAGCATTCTTGTTTAGAATGTCACCGATTAATTCTTGCATGATGGAAGGGCCATACATTTTTAGAATGTGTGATTTTGGAACTTTGCCTGGACGGAAACCTTTTAGCTGTACTTTATCTTTTAATTCGTCAACTTTAGCATCTCTTTGAGATTTCAATTCATCTAACGGGACGTTTACTGAAACTTCTCTTTTAAGACCATCTGCTAATTTTTCAACAACTTCCATTGGTTTTCCGTTCATTAAGCTCAATATTTAGTTTAGGAATAGCATATCTATCCAAATTCATATTTGGGAATATACATAAGATCATTTAATCAGATCGTATAAGCATAAAAATCAAATAACGCAAGAGGCTATTAGCCTTATAGACAATTTCGTTCGGGCAATGAACTAGATTGACTAATCTTAGGCTTATATTTTTTTGTGCTTATGTTTAGCTCAATTGATAAAGCTAGCGTAGGGTAGGGCTTAGGCAACTGCTCTAGCTAAGGCGCACTGGCTCCAAAGTTCAGAAAGTCCAGAAGCAAGCTTAATAATATCCTCGTCCGTATGCAATGGAGAGGGGGTGATACGCAGTCGTTCTGTATTTTTCGGAACTGTCGGATAGTTGATCGGCTGAACATAGATGTCATAATTGTCCAATAACCAATCTGAAATCCATTTACATTTAGAAGCATTGCCCACCATAACAGGAATGATATGGCTTGGATTTTCGATATGCGGTATGCCTTCTTTATCTAATGCAGCACGTAATTTGGCGACATTTTCTTGTTGTTTATCACGTTCCACGCTGCTGCTTTTTAAATGCTGTATAGACGCGATTGCAGCTTCTGCTATTGAAGGGGGGATAGCCGTTGTAAAAATAAAGCCGGAGGCATAGGAACGAATAAAATCACACATGGTTTCAGAGCCTGTGATATAGCCGCCCATAACACCAAAGGCTTTGCCTAGCGTTCCTTCAATAATCGTTATGCGATCCATTAGGCCTTCACGCTCAGCAATGCCGCCACCGCGTGGCCCATACATGCCCACGGCATGAACTTCATCAAGATAAGTCATAGCGCCAAATTCATCAGCAATATCACAAATCTCTTTGATTGGTGCGATATCACCATCCATTGAATAGACAGATTCAAAGGCAATGAGCTTCGGAATATCAGCTGGATAAGAAGCAAGCTTCGACCTTAAATCATCAAGATCATTATGCTTCCAAATAGATTTTTGCGCTCTTGAATGGCGGATACCTTCAATCATAGAAGCGTGGTTAAGCTCATCTGAGAAAATAACAAGATTATCAATGTGAGCGCCTAAAGTTCCAAGGGCTGCCCAGTTTGACACATAGCCTGAAGTGAAAATAAGCGCTGATTCTTTTTGATGTAAATTTGCTAATTCCTGCTCAAGTAAAATATGAGAATGGTTTGTGCCTGAGATATTACGCGTGCCGCCAGCACCTGTGCCATATTTAACGGTGGCGTCTTGCATAGCCTGAATTACTTTTTCGTTTTGACCCATGCCTAAATAGTCATTGGAGCACCAAATAGTAACCTCATGCGATGTGCCATCATTTTTATAGCGCTTTGCTTTTGGGAATGAGCCAACTTTTCTTTCTAGGTCGGCGAAAATGCGATATCGCCCTTCTTCATGAAGTTTTTCTAATTTATTTTTACAAAAAGCCTCAATATCCATCTACACAACCTTTAAAGAGCCATTATGGATATGGTTCCAAAATATGGCAATATTCATATATTAAATAAACTCTAAGATATATATAAAGAAATAAACAGGATTGCAACTCACAAAAAGGTCGCAATGAATTGGCGATTTAAAATAAATTTAATATAAGAGAATGGCTGTCAGACAAGATGCTAGCAGAATTTATCGCCAGTTGATAGCTGGTTGATGCGGCTTGCGCTTCAACAGCAATTTTATCGGTGTCTTGATCCACAAGAAGCGCTGTCTCATCAAATAGCAAATCTTGCTGTGTTGTTAATGCATTTGCTTCATAGGCCAAAATGTCATTTTGCAGGTCAAGCTGAGCAATATTCTGCTCAATTTCTTGTTGTAGCTCAGAAATTTTATTTGCAAAATAATTCACATCATCTTCTTCAAAAAAGCCGCGCGAGCCATTTGTAGAGGCTAAAGACTCGCCACCCACCCAAAAAATAGATTGATAATTGACCAGTTGCTGATGCCCAGCTTCATCTAGCTGACCAGGTTCGCCGTCGGCTAATATGGTTTCAAAATCAAGATTGCCATCATAGGCGGCATTAATCTGACCATTGCTTGTATAAGGATTAGGATAAGCACCAAAACCTGCAGTTGCAGTATAAGCGCGTTGTCGCCATCTTTCTTGCCCATAATGTTCAATCGTGATGCCGCGCGTAGACGCAAGCATCAATCTACCTGTGTCTGTATCAAGCTGAGCTTCAAAATAAAAAGGTGGCGCTACACTGCCTGTTAAAAAGGGGCTAATACCACCGTTTAAAACTTCGATCAGGCCTTCAACGGTAACATTATCATTGTTTACTTCTAATTGGCCATATTCATCGCCTGTTTTTGTATCAATAATCCGGATCACATCATTGGCGCGAAATAGTCTGTTAGCACTGCTGTCCTGGTTTGTGGTGGGCACATAGGTAGCAGGATCTGTGAGTCTAATATCACGCAGACTGGTTGCAAGCGTATCCATACTACTTGTCGTTCTGTGCACAAAGGCATCGGTAGTTGCTTTATAATACCCTGTTGCGACATCGGGAATATCGAGATCTGATTTTAGCTGTTCAAAATCAAAGCCTTTGACATTAATATTTCGCCCTGAAGTGAGGTTGATATTATGTTGATCATCTTCAAGAAGATTTAAATTTTGATAATTTGCAACTTCAGCCGCTTCCCAGACTTTTTCCATAATGGTGTTAAACTGATCTGTCATTTGCAGCTGCACAGCGCTCATAACATCTTCGTTTGGTATGTCATGGATGGTTTGACCTGTTGAAGATGATCCTGCTTTACCATCACCATCAATGCCGTTTGCATAAGTTGTGCCAGTGTCTGTATTGCGAAAGGATAGGCCTGCATTGCCTGTGAAATCAATATCGGTGCTTGCTTTTGTAACCACATATTCTGCTTCATCTAAAAGCTCTAACATGAGTTTTTGGCTAGCTATTGCGGCTTTTACGGAAGATTGTGCCTTGGAAATTGATTGCAAATCATAATTCAGGGCATTTGCTGAGGATTGTAGATTTTGAGACGTATAATAAGCGAAAGGATCATCTTTGGCTGAATTAATGCGCTGACCGCTAGCAAGGATAGAGTTTGCTTCTTGCTGTGCCTTACCTGCTGCTGAAATGCTTTTCAAAAAGCCTTTATGAGCTATAACAATGGCGGGGGTGGAAGTCATGACATGGTCTCAATTTATGTTTATCTATCTTTCTCAGATTATTTTTATTCTTGTTTTTGTGGTGAAAAAGAGGTAGATTATAAAAAAATATAATCTACCCAAGTTTCATGCCTTCTAGTATTTTCCAAAACACCTAGCCCTCGGGCATATTAAAGGTTTTTGGAAAATTTCGTTTGCAGGCTATCTTAGCTTTTGTTAATAGCCTGCAGAATTTGTGTAATTTGTTGGGATTAGAATAATCTCAGGATGTTTTGCTCAGCTTGTGTGCCTAAGCTGATAGAGATCATTGCAAGTTGCTGGCGTGTTTGTAATACGTTCAGCTTCACGCTTTCTTCTTCAACATCAGCAACAACCAAGTTGTCAGCGCCTTCTTCAAGTAAAGAGATCATTTGCTCTGTGAAAGCATAGAAGCTTTCTGCAATCACTTCAAAGTTAGAAAGCTCGCCTTCTTTAGCCGTGAGTGTTGTCTGCAAAGCATCAATTGAAGCAAGCTGTGCTGTGATATTCGCATCAAGGTTGAAGTAAGCATCTGCGCCTGCACCACCACTAGTGAATGCTAGCGCCACACCACCTGCAGCTGCACCATCAACAAGAGAAGTTGTTGCAGTACCAGCGTCTCCGATTGTTACATTTGTATTATTCCCAGGCGCTGTATAAGTAATTGTTGTACCTGACATCTCTGCTTTTACGAAGCCAGAACCATTTAGTTCAGCGAGATAAGTTGAAATTGTACTGTCATCATCTACAGTATATTCATATGTATCAGTATTTGTACCATCGCTTAGAGTAAAAGTAATAGTATCACCTACAGCATACTGGAGATCAGTTACAAGGTTGGCATCTTCACTAGTAAACCCACCATCAGTAATTGCATGAGTTGCTAGCGCAGCTGTATCAATACCAGTGCCGAAGAGAGTTTCAATCCCTGCTGCATAAGCAGCGCTATCAATATCCTCTACTGACGTGAAATCAGCGCCTGCTACTTGAAGGAAATTTGTACCATCTGCATTAAGCTGCATAGAGATACTATCTTGAGAAGTTGTGCCGCCAAGAAGGTTCACGCCGCGGTATTCTGCGTTTGAGCCCATTTCGCCGATGTTGTCCATAACATCTTCAAACTGCTGGCGGTAGCCATCGCGCTCCCAGCGATCAGATGTTTCGAGTGCTGCACGAAGTAGGCCTTCAGCGCGGTCAGCTAAGTCTTGCATAGACTGAATTGCAGAAGTTGCTGCTTTAATCGTTTTGATACCACGATCCATTTCTTTATGGTAAAAATCAAGTTCTGAAGAAGTATCGCGTAAAGAGTTTTCAGTGAAGTAAGCGTAAGCATCGTCAGATGCAGAATTTACTTTACGGCCTGTAGAAACGCGCTCTTGCGTTGATTCCATTTGTGACATTAACACGCTTGCTGAGTTCAGGTTAGCGCGCATTGCTGAAGAAATGATAGTAGACATGATGTATTCCATTCTGGTAAATTTCAAATTCTTGAGTTCAAACTTTCTCGCTTGAACAAGATCCATAATGGCCATAATGATTTAACAACGTCTTCATAAACATGGTTAATAAATTTATTTTATATCTAATTTGAATTAAATTGCGCTGTTCTTCTTAAACAGGGTAAATATTTGGTAAATTTGAATTTGTTTTTGTTTTTTATGATGCTCTTCGACTCAAGCATTTGCGAAAGCAAATGATTAGCGGCAGGTGTTTTTA
>WTKA01000070.1 GCA_011524605.1 Hyphomicrobiales bacterium
AAGGCGAGATCCTCGGTATTGGCGGTATTGACACACCGCGCATGTTGGTTTTTGGCACATATATCCGTTATTATGACACGCCTTTAGCAAAGCTTATTGAAGGTTTTGAAAAAGAAAAATATGCCCCTGACGCATTAACTGACGAAGAGCTATCAGCATTAAAAAAGCTCGATAATCCAGAAATTCTAGCTGAAAAAATTTGGGATCAGGCGAATGTGCCGGAATGGATTTGGCAAAAGTTTGAAGCGAATTTTGAGGAAGATGCCCTCCAAGAAGCACAAGCCCTATGCACAAGAGCGCCCGTTGATATTCGTGTTAATCAGCTCAAGAGCTCTTTAGAGCGCATGCAGCTTGTTTTTGAAGGGGAAGCTGCGCCAACGGCTCTATCACCCATTGGATTACGCTTTCCTGCCCCAACAGGCTCTAAAAACCCACCACAGCCTGCTAACAGCCCCCAGTTTAAAAAAGGGGAAATAGAAATCCAAGATGAAGGCAGTCAAATTGTCAGCCAGCTGATCCATGCACAAGCGGGAGAGAAGATTTTAGACTATTGCGCTGGTGGTGGCGGCAAATCTTTGGCAATGGCTGCTGCTATGCAGAATAAAGGGCAAATTTTTGCTTATGATGCTTTTGAAAAAAGGCTCAGCGAAAGCGTTGAACGCATTAAACGCTGTGGTGCGCATAATATTCAGCTAAAGCGCCCTAAGGAAGGTGCTTTGGATGATTTGCTCGAAGCAATGGATAAGGTTGTCGTTGATGCGCCTTGCACAGGATCGGGCACTTGGCGCAGAAGGCCTGATCTCAAATGGCGTATGACCGAAAATACGCTTGCTGATAGGCAAAAAGAACAAGCCGAGATATTAGACGCCGCAAAAAATTATGTGCGTGTCGGCGGCTATCTGATCTATATTACCTGCTCTTTATTCATGGAAGAAAATGAAGAGCAAATCGCCTTTTTCCTTGATGAAAACCCAAATTTTGAACTCATCAGCTGCCAAGAAGTTTGGGAAGAGCTTTATGGAAACAGCGATCTAAAGCCATGGTCAAGCGATGGCTACTCCATCACCCTCACCCCAGCCTCAACCAATACAGACGGCTTCTTCTTCGCCATCATGGAGCGCATGAGTTAGTTTTTTTGTTATTTTATTTTCTCAATGGAATAAATTCTTAAAATAGCTTACTTACAAAAGAGCTAGCTACTCAAGCGATATCAACCTTCTATTCAAGTAGGTCTGAAATATGATTTAGATTTTTAAAACAGTTGATTTCACTATTAAACTACTATAGGTTTATATAAAAATTTTAATACTAAGTTTATTTAATGATAAAGCGCAAAACATTTCTACAAAAACATAGTAGTTTTTTAATTATCGGATTTATATTCGCTCTTGTTGGGATCGCATCTGCTGCATATATATCACCTTCAGAGAAACCTGAATTAGCGCCTATTTTAACGACAGAAAATGAGCATATTTCAGTATATCGACCCTCTAAAAAAGATTGGATTAATGTATCTTTAGATAAGCTAAAACCGCTCGATTTTTTGGTGAAACATGGTCAAGCTTATCATATAACAGCAAGACCTGATCCACGTACGGGCAACTTGCCCGCAATTCCGCTTGGTAAGACTTCTTATGATATTCTTGAAGGCCATAATTCTGCTTTTGATCCAGAAGATGAGTCTTATCCGCAATCTGATAAGGAATTGGTCTATGCCAAATGGGACGATACTGATCTTTGGACATATCAACCTCTTGCTAGATTGAAAAATGGTGACCTCTTCTTGCATAATGGGCGCGAGTTCACAATCCGTGTTTCTGTAAATGGTCTTCGCGAAGTTAAGCCAACAAGCAACGTTCTCAGTAGAATTAAAGGCGTATGGTCTGAACATCACGATAATCAAATCCATCTCACCCTTTCTTTTCCTCAGATTGCTCAAACAAACAAAATCATCACAACCCATGAGCATCCCTTTTATGTGCCTACGACAGGGGAATGGGTGCCAGCAGGCGATTTAAAAGTCGGTATGGCACTGCATACGTGCGATGGAACGCCTGCCGAAGTTGCTGCATGGGAATTTGTGAATGAACCCTTCACAGCATGGAATATTGAAGTAGAGTATACCAATAATTATTATGTATCTGATCCAGATAACCCTGATGCACCACCCGTGCTCGTACATAATGATTGCGCACCAAGTGATTTAATAGCCAATGGTGGAAAACAGCTTGATAATGATACAATCATTGGCATCTATGGTAACAAATTTGTGAAGCAAGCTGATGGAAGTTATATTAATGTTGGCGCTGCAAGCTCTTTAGAAATTATTGAATCTGGGATAAACGTAAAGCCTTCAGCTCCAATAAAAATTACTAAATCAAAGTTTGGGCATACATTCGATAAACATGGTGCTGATAATACAGATTTCCTCATTAATAGAGCTAGAGGATCTGGTAATTCTCAAGGTCAATTTCTAGATAATCAAGCAGCTGCAAAATTTATTCAAAATAATTTACATAAGCTATCAAATGGCAGTATAGAATTGCCTATGCCTACTGGCTTTAGAGCAAGAGTTATAAATCCGGATGGCACATTTAGCCCAGCAACAAAAATTGTTCTTGTTCCTGGGAGAGACGGTGTAAAAACTGCATATCCAATTAGGTGATGGCGATGACTTGGTTCCCTACAAATAGAGCTATAGCATTCTTGAGTGAAGAACTTAAACTTGAAGCTTCTGGCAAGGAGCAAGACTGGGACGTTGAGCTTGCTGATCCCCATAGGATTGAACAATTTCTAAAATATTATTTGAAAAATGCTAAAAATTTGGAGCAAGAAACAAGAAGAGCACTAATTGCTCTTATTTTATCTTCATTTGAAGATTCATTCTATTCTAGTAGTTTTAATATTTTTTTATGGAAACAATTTGAAAATATTTTAATAGATGATGGATTTCAATATATTGAGGTAATTAAACCTTGGCTTAAAAAATCAGCTGATGAGTTCTTTATTTCCTCATACTTGCGCTTAGTTATTGATAGAATAGTGGATTAATGTCTAGTTGGCAGTATCTATTTTTATTTACTAGTGCATCTTAATATTTGTTTTTTAGGAAAATATCTTTAGAAAATATAATGAAAAAAACTAAATTTCATTTAGAGCACAATAGAGATAGCTGCATTGAATCCATTAATAAAAAATGGGGAGTGGCAGCGTTAGGATCAATTTGTAGTAATATATGCTATTTTCAATTTAATGGTCAGAGGCATCAAATTCTTCAGGAAACGGATTTATTAGATCAAGCTTTTAAATTAACAAACAAATCAGAAATTAATATACGTATTTCGGATCATTTAAAATACGCCCAACGCTTATGTTATGAAACTAATTTAATCGCAGAGGAAGCAGACCTTCTATATACTCTCATAGGCAATATTTTAACTTATGCAAATGGATTAAAAGAGATCAGCGTTGATATTCAAATTTCTGAGACAATTTTGAATTGGATTGAGGAAGATATTTTAACAAGGGATGATTGCTCTGAATCAGAAAATAGAATGTCAAAATCAAATCCTTTATATATTTATATTAATCCACTTTTATCTGAATATAAAAGATATTCAATGAATTAAGAATTTCAGGGGAACGCCTTAGACCATAAAAAAGTGCTATCCAGTTAAACTGTCATGTACTTTTCTTACTTAGCAGTTTGATCACATAGTCAGATCGACTACCATCCCACCCACATTTACTGCAACGCCCGTTTTGGAAGTCGTGGTTACACCTTGGATAACCATATAGTAAGTGCGCGCATT
>WTKA01000059.1:0-4533 GCA_011524605.1 Hyphomicrobiales bacterium
AACCTCTTAACAAAGCGCATTTAGCTTACTGAATATTAACCATAATTATTTAGAGTTTATTTAATTATAGACTATTGCAAGGCATTAGAAATGACATTTGGCACTTTTTTCCTGAAACAGGACAGTAATCTAGGTTTAAACAAAAAGCTTATAAAGCTATGCTTTTTCATCCTTTTTTCAATAATTTTAATGGCATTAATGCAACAAAATGCCAATGCGCAAGCCTCTGGTAGTGGAAAATATTTCGGCGGACAGCATACGAAAAGCACGCCAGTGAATAAGCAAGATGCTAATATTTTAGAAAGATTAAATAATAATCTTCGTAATAACAATAATAGCATGCCGAGTGTCAAGCCAAGCCATCACGTTCAAAATCAAACAACAAGATCAGTAGCACGCAGAGAAGAAAAGCGATTAAGTTTAGGTCTTGAATGCAGCTATGCAGAAGATATTACATCTTGTCAGGAAAATTATGATGCCCGTATAGAAGGCACTTATAATGGTAGCAGCAAAATAAGTGGTGTTAAAGTCGATTATGGGACAAAAGCGAGTTATAACTATGCAGCTGCTGGCGAAAACGAAAACACAGCAAATTTTGAAGCTTCTGTAAACGGCGTCTATGCAAGAAGTCCTAAAGATCAATTACAGGCTTATGCGAGCGTTGACTATGAACAAAACGAAAATACGCAAGTCACAACAGGCACTGCTTTTGAACAAACTGATAATATGCTTTACAGTGTTGGGTTAAATTATCAAAGGCAGGTTAAAAGCCTTAATATTTATACACATAATAGCTATGGCTTAAATGCAAATGCTGAAGATGTTGTCTCTTTATCGCTTGCAGGCATTGCTAAAACAAATACAGGTGCTTATACAGAGCTAGTTAATGCGATTGGCGCTAGTAAATATTTGCAAAAAAACCAGCAAGTCTATGCTGAAATAAGCCGCAATAGCCGTCAATTCAATCTTGCCAATACAAGAGGTGATGAAGCTTCATCTGGCTATTCCGCTACTGTAGGTGCTGTGCGCCAACTTGGTAGTGGTGCTAAAATCCAAGCCGAAGTCGGTTACCGCACACAATATACTGAAAGCAATGTAGAACTAGCTGGCTACACAGCTGCAGCAAGCTTTGAAAAGAGCTTATCACCTAAAAGCACATATAAAATTTATGCCGCGACGGATTTAGATGAATCCGATCAGCTAAGCTTACAAGGCGGGCGCTATTCTGTCATTGGTAGCACCATTGATTATAAGCTTGCGAAAAAATCGAATATTATCTTTACAGCTGAGGCTGGTTATCTTAATAACCTAGCAACTGAAACAACAGATCAGACAATTGATATTTCTTTAGACTATATCCACTCGCTATCACGCAAAATGGATGCTAATATTTATTCCAACTGGAAGCAAGTTATCACAAATGCAGGTGAAGAAACTGAGGTTGGTGTGAATGAATTTACAATAGGCTCTAGCATCGATTGGAAGTTCTAAACTGAAAGATTTTGATAATAATGCCGCCCATTACAATCTATACAACGCCGATTTGTCCTTATTGCATTGCAGCTAAAAAATTACTCAATGAAAAAGAGCTAAATTATAACGAGATTGACGTGAGCGGCAATGCTGATTTACGAGCAGAAATGTCAAAAAAAGCAGAAGGCCAAACGAGCGTGCCACAAATATGGGTGGGTGATATCCATATAGGGGGCTGCGATGATCTTTATGCTTTAGAACGAAATGGCAAATTTGACCAGCTTTTAAAAAACTAAGATCAGAGCCTAAGAAAAAACTTGATAAATATACCAATTTCATTCATATAAATGATGTGGCAGATTTGAGCCGACCAGCTTGCGGCCACACATGAAGTCTTACGGCTAAGATTTCATAAACAGCTAAACGGTCGGATATATCCGACCCGTTATGCGTGGTCGGTTTTTTTATGTTTAAGAGGTATATATAAATGTCTAAGGATAACAGTTCAAAGCTTATAGAAACTAATCTTATTCATGGTGGGTCTGAACGCTCGCAGTTTTGGGAAACATCTGAAGCCATTTATATGAATTCGGGCTTTACCTATGAAAGTGCGGAACAAGCAGCTGCAAGATTTAATGGTGATGAACCAGGGTTTGTCTATTCTCGCTACGCCAACCCTACCGTTAATATGTTTGAAGAGCGCTTGCGTCTTTTAGAAGGCGCGGAAGCAATTCGCACAACATCAAGCGGCATGGCTGCTGTTTTTTTAGCATTAGCTAGTTTTTTAAAAGCAGGCGATCACCTTGTCGCTGCTCGCGCCCTGTTTGGCTCTTGTCTTTATATTGCCGAAACTGTGCTACCACGATTTGGTGTTGAAACCACCATTATTGACGGATGTGATTTAACGGCATGGAAGGAAGCCATTAAACCTAATACAAGGGCTTTCTTTTTTGAAACCCCAACAAATCCAACCCTTGAAATAATTGACATTGCAGCTGTTGCAGAAATTGCACAAAAACATGACATTGAAGTGGTTGTTGATAATGTTTTTGCGACCCCCCTTTACCAAAGCCCGCTTGAGCTTGGCGCAACTGTTGTGACCTATTCCGCAACAAAACATATTGATGGCCAAGGTCGCGCCTTGGGTGGCGCAGTGCTTGCACGCCAAGAATTTATCGATGAATATGTGCATGATTTTCATCGCCATACAGGACCTTCCCTTAGTCCATTTAACGCCTGGACCTTATTAAAAGGCATGGAAACACTCAGTTTACGCGTTGATAAGGCAACGGAAAATGCAGCGCATTTAGCAGATTTATTGTCTAACCAGAAAAAAATTAATCATATACGCTACCCGCACCATAAATCTCACCCTCACTATGACATTGCGAAAAAGCAAATGAAAAAAGGCAGCACCCTTCTTGCATTTGAAGTTGAAGGTGGGCAACAGGCTGCTTTTAATTTGGCCAACAAACTCGAAACAATTTTAATTTCAAATAATTTAGGGGATGCAAAAAGCTTAATCACCCATCCAACAACAACAACTCATCGCAGCTTGACAGAAGAGCAACGACTTAACTTAGGCATCACGCCGGGAATGTTACGCTTATCTGTTGGTTGCGAGGCGATAGAAGATCTTGAAAAAGATCTTTTAAATGCTCTGTCTTGATGAAGAAATATATTGCTTGGTTTAAAAAGTGAGAAATGTCTTATTTAAGTTACAAAAAAGACTAGACATATTTTGCATTTAAGTTACCTTTTATTTCCGTATATCATTAGGAAGTAGGATGCTTATTTCATCTTCATCGCTCGCTAATACACATAAAACATCATCAGACAGCATGCCTCAAAAAAAAGAAACTGAAGGCATGCTTGGTATTGTTTTGATTTCACAGGGATCTCTAGCAACCTCTTTACAAGAAGGGGTTGAGCATATGCTAGGAGAGCAGCCTAACATTCAATCGATAGCGCTTGAAACAAATGAAAATTTAGAATCGGCACAAAATCGACTTGAGAATGCTATTGAGCAATTTTCCCATATGAAAGCTATTGTTATTTTAGCTGATTTATTTGGGGGCACGCCTTGTAATGCAGCTATGAAATTCTATAAAAAAGGATCTTTAGAAGTCATCGCTGGCGTGAATTTACCTTTTGTTGTTCAGCTTGCAAACATGAAAGGCGCCCAATCTCTTAATGATGCGATTGATGCTGCGCATAGTGCGGGTCATCGCTATCTAATTTCATGTGGGGACCATATAGGCTATAATTTAAGCTAACTTATTATCACTATTTTCTAGAATTAATATGTCACAACTTATAACAAAACGACTGAAAATCATAAATGCAAAAGGCTTACATGCACGGGCCTCTGCAAAATTTGTAAAAACCGCAGAGAAGTATGAGTGTGAGATTATCGTGCAAAAAGATGGTATTGATGTAGGTGGCACATCCATTATGGGTCTATTATTACTTGCAGCCAGTCAAGGTAGTCATATTGAAGTATCAGCAAAAGGCAAGGACGCACCTGAAGCTCTTGCTGATATTGAAGCGCTAATATTAGATAAGTTTGGCGAAGAGGTATAATTTTTCATTCGTCTAAGTAAAAATAAAGCCTCTAAAACTTCTTTCAGAGGCTTTAACTTATATCTTATCAATTTCTAAGCTCAGGAGCTATAAACAGCTTCTTTGCTGAAATGCTTCACAAGTAAATAGTAAAATACCGCACGATATTTACTCGGGTTTGATTTGCCATAAATATCAATTACTTTTGCAATCGCTTCATCTAAAGCGGCACCATCTTCTAAACCTAGCTTTTTTATCAAAAAATTCTTTTTAACTGTATCCAGTTCTGCTTGGTCTGAACCAGACACTTTTGATGCATCAGCATTATAAATAGCAGGACCGCAGCCGATTGTTACTTTTTTCAGCAAATCCATGTCAGCTGTTACGCCACATTTTTCGCTTAAATCTTTTGCATAAAGCGCAATTAAATCATCGCGTTTTCCCATAATAAATCCTTTTATAAATTTAAATATAACTTTAATAAAAGTGATTTTGGTA
>WTKA01000059.1:4633-10227 GCA_011524605.1 Hyphomicrobiales bacterium
AAAATCAAGATATATCCACGAAATTTATGGACATAGATTATCCGCGCTGGTTGTAGAAAATATGAAGCCCTATTTTCTTAGCTCGCGTCATTTTACGCGCCCATTTAGGCCTTACATATGTTGCATGATAATGTAATGATTTTTCAAGCCCAGGAATGCTAGCTTTGCCTAAAAGAACACTACCGGCAACTTTTTGTGCTGTTTCCCAAGGCTTAGGCTCTGTGATTGTTTCTGGAATGCCATCGCATGCAAATGAGAATTGGCAACGATTACGCCAATGCTTATTCTGATAGACAACATCGCAAACATTATTAGGATAGTTTTTGTCCCTTACCCGATTAAGTACAACTTGCGCAACCGCTATTTGCCCGCTTAATGGCTCGCTGCGCGCTTCAAAATAAACAGCCTCTGCAAGACATTGATGCGCTCTACTTTTTGCACCCCCTCTTAAGCTATTGCCTAGTCGGGCATTTTGAGTATTTTTCTGCTTCCCATTAGCAGGCGCCTTATCTGAACGCTTTAAACGAATAATATTAGGAAGATCTTTGTTTTCTTCTACTTCAACATTTGAGCGACTAGCAATTTTAAAACGTCCTTTAAGCCGGCTCAAGACAGTGTCTTTCTCCGCATTTGGAGACTGCCCATCAGCCACAACATCTTCAAACGGGGCTTTAAATGTAATATCTTCCTCGCTAGGAGATCTTAAAGCCGTGATTGCCATGCCATTATAAAATGGATCTGAATCGGCAACCCTATGATCCATTGGCGCAATCCGTTTTTGAGCAACCATATTATCACCCGACTTAAATGTTGATTTATCAAAAGACTGTATAGAAACAGGCGAAAAAGCATCTGGCTGAACAGCAGCTATTTGTGTTGTCACCTCTGGTGCAATCCGCTTATTATTTTTGAACTCAGGTGTATCAAGCAAGCGCGCATTTGGAATATTCAGCGCTAAATTTGTTTGACTTCCAACATCTAAACTTTCGTTACGATCAGGAGCAAAACGAGGACGAATAAGATTATTATTATAGGTCTGTTTTTGTATGATTGGAGAGAATAATTGCTGCGGAACAAGCCCTTTATCACTGTGCGGTGCCGTTAAATCTGCGCCTAAGCTGCCTGTGACGATTAAATCTGGCTTTTTTGGATAAATTGCAACATCAATTTCACCCACAACATCTAACATTGAGCCATAATCGATTAATTGCGGCTGCTCGCTTTCCTGCCCCAAAGGAGCAGGCAT
Source organism: Hyphomicrobiales bacterium (assembly GCA_011524605.1). GTDB lineage: Bacteria > Pseudomonadota > Alphaproteobacteria > Rhizobiales > WTKA01 > WTKA01. Next base: position 5,880 of record WTKA01000059.1, read on the forward strand.
GGTTGAGGCTATCTTAAGTTCTTTTTCCTGCAAATTTTCTAATGTTAGTACACCGCTACGATCATATATAGTTCTAGCATCGTGAATATAGGGCGCGTTCACGTCCCAACCCAAGGCGTGGCGTTCGCCGGGCGCATTGACACTGACTAACATAATAACTAGACCGCTTAAAATAACTACAGCAGCTATTATAAGGGTTGTTACGCCTGAAACGCTTAAAAACCACCGCATAAACGCACTCGCCTCTATGAACAAAAAATTACAATAGAAGCTAAGTTTAAACTAAATTCCTTGCATTTAGTTTAACATATGATGAATAAAGTATTACCAAAAAGGCGCCAAGAGTGGATCAAAAGCAGTGTCTTGGATCAATACAGAGCCTATTTAAACAGGAAATAGCTTTTTTATATATTGAGGGAGTGCAAAAGCTGCAACATGAACTTCAGGATTATAATAATGCGTTTCAAAATCTTCTTCACTAAAGCGTGCGGCTATCTCTTCCACTGTTTTAAAACGATGCTTTTCACTATCCGTCGCCCATCCAAAAGCCATAGGGCCTCCTGCATAGGTTGGGATAGTAGCTATGTAGGCTGACCAATCTTTAAATAAAGATTTGAAATGGGTCAGGCTGGTCGTTAATTCATCACCTTGCATGAAGGGGACACCATTTTGCGTGACTAAAATACCCTCTTCCGTTAAAGCCTTTTTTGCATCTGAATAAAATTCATGGGTGAACAAAACTTCACCAGGCCCGATAGGATCAGTACTATCAACAATGATGACATCATATTTGTCTTTTGTTTCTTTCATGAAAAGAGCGCCATCATTGATAATCAAATTCAAACGAGGATCATCAAATGCTCCATTACTAAGCATTGGCAAATGCTGTTTTGAAAATTCAACAACAGCTGAATCAATTTCAACCATTGTAACCTTTTCAATCGATTGGTGGCGCAGTGCTTCATAAGCCATGCCCCCATCGCCACCGCCAATAATCAGCACATTTTTTGCATTGCCATGCGCGATAATTGGCAAATGGGTGAGCATTTCATGATAAATAAAATTATCTGCTTGTGTCGTTTGCACAATATTATCAAGTGTTAATACGCGACCAAAACGCTCATTATGAAAGACTTTCAAGCTTTGCAAATCGCCTGTCCCTTCATAGAGCATTTCATCCACACGCATAGACTGACCATATTCAGGATATAGCTGTTCAATAATCCAATTTTTCATTTATTCTGCTCGTATATTAAGATTGTTTGATGAGACCTTCACCGCGCAAAATTTCTTTCGTGCGAATATCCTGCGTATTAAATGCTTTTGAAAGAACATCGACGGCAGCCCAAGGGTTTGCATCACCACACATAAAGACATCAAAAGCGCCATAACCAATTTCAGGCCATGTGTGAACGCTGATATGGCTTTCTGCAAGCACAGCAACACCGCTGACACCTTGAGGGCTGAATTTATGGGTATGGATATGCAATAAGGTTGCACCGCATTGCTCAACGCAATCTTTAAATGCCTGCTGAATTTTGACTTCATCATCAAGGCCTGTGCCATCACAAACCTCAATAATGAGATGAGTGCCTGCATATATTTTTCCATCGCGATGAATAAAGTGGTCAGCACAATTTTCATCCATGACCACATTCAAAGAATTTGGGTCAATTGTTTTAGCAATTATATTTGCTTGAGAGTCTTCCTCATGGGCGCCTGTCTCCAGACTGATCCCCAGTTGGAAGAGGTTGGCGTCGTCCATAGTCGCACCCCTTCATACCAGTAGATAGCAATCCAGTCAGCCCTTAGCGCCCCCCCATAGCAAATGAGGTTGGGATCGGTGCCGAAAGTGAAAATTTTTATACCTAAAAATAGATCTAAAAGCAAGAATGTTTTATTTGAAAGTCAGGGATATTTTCCTTTACCTCAAAATAGAACAAGAATTTTATCGTTTAGCCCATTTGAATTCAAAGAAATAAACATGCAGGCAAAAGCAGTAATGGCGGAATGCATAAAATAATTTAATAAATAATATTAAAAATATTTGTTTGAACCAAAATAAACTCACTGCTAGCTTTTTGTCTTTTATAGCTTTAATAAATAAGGATGGCAGATGACTACGCAGTCAAAAAATATAGCGCTTTATCTGGCAATTATATTTGTATGGAGCTTAAGTTGGCTTCCCCTTAAGTATCAAGTCGCTTCTATTGACCCGCCCATTTCAGTTGCATATCGCTTTTTAGCAGCCGCAATTTTAATGTTTGCCATAGCGCTCATACGAAAAGAGCCGTTAAAATTCAACTTCCGCGATCATATTAAATTCATAGCCTTAGGCCTATGTATTTTTTCGACGAATTTTGTACTGTTTTACTATGCTGCCTATCATTTAGTTTCAGGGATCTTAGCCATTATTTTTGCAACCGCAACGGTGATGAATGTTATCAATGCGCGCCTTTGGTTTAATACAAAAACAAATCGTCAAACTTTGGTAGGTATCGCCTTAGGCCTATTTGGCTTATGCCTTGTCTTCTTGCCCGAAATACAAGCTTCAGCAAGCCATACCCCATTGCTTGGCCTCGCTTTTGCTATTGGCGGTACATTTTGCTTTTCAACGGGGAATATGATCTCTTTAAAAATTCAAAAGCAAGATATATCACTTATTTCCGCAAGCGGCTGGGGCATGCTTTATGGCGGCATATATATGGCCGCCATTGGTTTGATTTTTGGCATGCCATTTCACTTTGATACGAGCTGGACTTATATAGCATCGCTTGGCTATCTCATTATCTTTGCTTCTATTGTTGCCTTTTTGACCTATCTTAGTTTGCTAAATGCAGTGGGGCCAGGGCGCGCCGCCTATACAACCGTCGTCTTTCCTATAGGGGCGTTACTCATTTCAACTTTTGTTGAAAATTATCAATGGACGATTATTGCAGCCATCGGCGTTATTATCATTCTGGCAGGCAATATTCTCATTTTGAAACAAAAGTCATAAGTTTTACTTAACTTTCAAAGCTGCGTCTTTCATTAGGAAAATACATCCAGAGTAAAATAACCCAACGTGAAATGATAAAACCATGAAAGGAAAGCCATAAAGCTATATTTTGATCGGTAAAAATAGACGAGAATATCCATAGTAGAATAATGAAGATAATGAGGGAGGCGATCATTTGCTGCCTAACCGCCGTAGCCCACCCTGCCCCAAAGAATATACCATCCATTTGAAAAGCCATGACCCCTGTTAATGGGATAATAATAACCCAAATAGAATAGGTCAAAGCCAGCTTTTGAACTTCTAAATTCGGCGTTACCTCTGTGATAAATTTGGGAACAATAAAGATGAATAATATCATCAACAAGCACGCCATTATGACATTCCATAAGCTTGTTAACATTGCTGCTTGTCGGAAAGCCTGTTTCTGGCGCGCCCCTTTAGCTTGCCCACAAAGCTGCTCTGCTGCGACTGCACAACCATCCAAAAAATAGCCCGCTAAATAAAAGAAATGAAGCAATATTTCATTCGCAGCGAGCGTCTCTGTACCGCCTTTTGCGCTCATGCGCGTAAAGATATAGAACGAAGCAAGAAGAATGAAAGAACGAATCAAGATATTACTATTCATAGAAAGCATTTGCTTGATCGCCTGCTTCTCAAAAATGTCATAAAATGAAACAACTGTTAACTTATTGTTATAAAAATAAATTATGCAGGCAACTAGAAAACCAACCGCCTCACCAACAACCGTGCCCCATGCAACTCCCGCAACACCCATATCCCAATAAAGTACAAAAATTGCCGAAAAAACAATATTCGTAAGATTTAAAATAAGCTGATGGGCAAGGCTTGTCCAGCCCCTTCCCAATCCCATAAACCAGCCTGCTGCCACATAATTCATTAATGTCAATGGCGCTGCAAAAAGCCGGATCGTCAGATAAGTCCAAACATATTGATTAACGCCTTCTGTTGCCCCTATCCCCCAAAGACCAAGCTTAATAATAGGTTGATGCATTAAGAAAGCGACTAACCCAAGACCAAGCGCTAAAATAAGCCCCCGAAATAAAATAAGGTGCAGTTCTCTTAGATCGCCACGCCCCAAAGATTGCGCGGTGAGCGCTGTGGTGCTCATGCGCAGAAAATTAAAACTAGTGAACAGCACACTATATAGCAAAGCACCAACCGCAATGGCTGCAATCGCCTCTGCATCTCCCAACTGCCCGATTAAATAAGTATCTACCATGCCTAGTAAAGGCGTTGTAAGATAAGCCAGCGTCATTGGCACTGCAATTTTCAAAACTTTTTTATGGGTGATTTCTAATGGCTGTTGCCCCATCGGAAAAACCTTATTTT
>WTKA01000059.1:10327-12644 GCA_011524605.1 Hyphomicrobiales bacterium
TTGTCAATAATGAATACACAAATCGTAAAATTATTTGGGGTAACCGTGAAGATGGCAAGCCGCAAGGTGATGACGACATATTAAAGGGCAAAATAGCGCATGGCTTAAGCGTTGTTGAAATAGAGCAAAATAATACAGGCTGGAAAATTGTTAAAGACAGTCCTTATAATCGCCGCGTCACCCCTGACACTGAAATGATGATCACAGGGCCTGCAAAAGGTCATGCCTTATTACAAACAAGAGAAGATCCAACGGGAACAATTGCTAAGGGCACATGGAATAACTGCGGCAATGGCTCAACACCTTGGGGCACCTATCTTGCTTGTGAAGAAAATTTCAACGGCTATTTCTCTGCAGCAGATGAAGATCACAAAGTATCAGCTGAATTAAACCGCTATGGCGTCTCTTCAAAAGATTGGGGCTATGGCTGGGCTAAAATTGACGATCGCTTTGATGTTTCTAAAAATCCGAATGAACCAAACCGTGCAGGCTATGTTGTGGAAATTGATCCTCGAGATCCAAGCAGCATGCCCAAAAAGCGTACTGCGTTAGGCCGCTTCAAACATGAAAATGCAGAAGTTGTTGTTAATAATGATGGCCGCATTGTTGTTTATATGGGCGATGATGAACGCGGTGAATTTTTATACCGCTTTGTGTCAAACGGTGTTTTTGCGCCGGGCGCACCAACAGATAACCTCCTTGAAGAGGGCGTGATCTCTGTTGCTAAATTCAATGATAATGGCATGGGTGAATGGCTAGAATTAACACCAGAAACAACAGGCATGGATGTTGCTGAAATTTGTATCCACACACGGATGGCAGCCTCTAAAGTGGGCGCAACAACGATGGATCGCCCTGAATGGGTTGCCTCAAACCCTAATAGTGCTGAAATTTACTGCGCGCTAACAAATAATAAAAATCGCGGTCTTAAGCCAAATAAAGGTGGCGATGCAACACCAGTTGATGCGGTTAACCCACGTGAAGGCAATAAATATGGTCAAATCGTGCGCTGGCGCCCTGAAAATGCAGATCACACAGCAAACAGCTTTGCTTGGGATTTATTCGTTCTTGCTGGTAATCCAAAAGTGCAAACAGGTGCGAATGCAGGATCTGAAAATGTGAATATCGACAATATGTTTAATTCACCAGATGGCTTAAAATTTGACAGCAATGGCCTTCTATGGATCCAAACAGATGGCAACTATTCCAATAAACATGCTTTTGAAGGGCAAGGTAACAACCAAATGCTCGCTGGCGACCCTGTTACAGGTGAAATTCGCCGCTTCCTTGTTGGCCCTAATGAGTGTGAAGTCACAGGACTGACTTGGAGCGCTGATCGCCGTACCATGTTTGTTGGCATTCAGCACCCCGGTGAAAAAGGCAATAGCCACTGGCCTGAAGGCGGCAATGCTGTGCCTCGCTCTGCAGTGATCGCCATCACACGTGATGATAATGGCTTGGTAGGCTAATATAGATCCTATACATATCTAAATCAGAAGCCGTTCTTTTTTAAGGGTGGCTTTTTATTTTGAAAAATATTTATTTTGAAATAAGCAAAAAAAGAAATTAACAAAATTTTAATAAAATATTTTCAAAGCCTTGCGTTTATGCTATAAATTAAGTGTAAAATTAAAAAATACACGCGAGATAGCATGCAGCACCATCACCCAACTGATTATATCGATATATATTGTGAGCGACTAGACGGTAGTTTTTGGGCTGAGCCGATAAATGCAATAACCAATATTGCTTTTGTTTTAGCTGCCATTTATGGGCTTTATCTTGCAATTCATCATAAAAAAATGACCCCTTTAACTGCTATCCTCATTTTCCTAACTGCTGCCATTGGCATTGGGTCTTTTCTGTTCCACACCTATGCTCAGCCATGGGCTGCAACGGCGGATGTAACCCCCATATGGCTCTTTGTGTTGACCTATGTGATTGCTACCTGCGAGCGCTATTTGCATTTACCCCCCCTGCGCTCTTTGATTAATATTATTCTCTTGTTGATTGCCATTGCGGCTTTAACCGCAGGGCTATTTGCCTTGCCAATAGATTTAAGCTTTATGAATGGCTCAGAACAATATTTACCTGCTCTTGTCGCAATCGTTGCCTTTCTCTTTATTCTTAAAAGGGCAGACCACCCTGCTACCCCCTATATTTTTGCTGTGTTATGCATCTTTGCACTCTCCGTTACGTTTAGAACATTAGATAGCCATCTTTGCCATCATACGCCCTTTGGCACGCATTTCTTATGGCATAGTCTCAATGGATTAATGTTCGCCGTGCTTTTACGGGGCATGATTTTGCATGGCAC
>WTKA01000059.1:12744-33172 GCA_011524605.1 Hyphomicrobiales bacterium
CTAAGCATCTTTATCAGGGTATCGGACATGCACATCCCGTTGTGGGAATGGAATTTCGATACCTGCCTCACGGAATTTCTTTAAAATGATAAAATGCGTATCTGATTTTGCTCTAAAGGCATCATTCACATCTTCAAAATAGCCATAGAGCAAAAAATCAAGGCTATTATCACCAAACCCCATGAAATAAGCATTCGGAGCGGGGAAGCTTAGCACTTTTTCATGTTCATTTGCAGCTTCAATAAGCAATCGCCTTACCTCCTCCACATCGCTATCATAAGAGACACCAATCTGAATAACCATGCGACCCATTTTATTGTCATGCATTTTATTCGTCACGATATTAGAGATGAAATTTGAATTTGGAACAATAACCGTGGAGCGTTCAAAAGTTTCAATTTCCGTAGAGCGTACAGATATTTTACGCACATAGCCCTCATGCCCATCAACTTCAATCCAATCCCCAACAGAAATAGGGCGCTCTGCAAGTAAAATAACGCCAGAGATAAAATTACTGACTATAGCCTGCAAGCCAAAACCAATACCCACCGATAAGGCACCAGCAATAATCGCAACATTTTCAAGGCTTAATCCCGCTGTAGAGAAGGCGATGATTGCGGTTAAAATAAAACCAACATAGCCAATGCCGACACTTAAAGAATTTTGTACACCATTGGAAAAATTTGTTTCAGGCAAGAATTTTTCAGCAAACCAAGAACGTGATGCCCGCGTGATGCCAACCCCCATTAAAAAGAGGAAAAGACCAATTAGAATATTGATAGCTGAAATATTCGAAAGCCCTAAATCTAGTGTCCAAAACCGCTCGGGCACAAGCTCTAAGACCCCTGGATTTCTTGTTCCCCAAGGGTTGAACATTAAATAAAGGCCAAGAGCAATTAATGTGAGTTTCATCAAAGCACTTAATGCTAGCCCAAGCTGCTTAAGCATTTTCTGAGTGAGACCATATTGCATCATGCTCTTCTGGAGCGCTGTATTTGGTTGACTAAATTGTAATTCGATACCCTCACAAATTAAAATTTGGAACAGGCGAATGGAATATAAAATAAGACAAATCCAAACCAGCTGAATTGTTATGAAAAAACTAAACGCAACATAGCCTAACAGCAGCGATAATATTCCAACGCTTGCTGCTATTGCCGCAAAAGGCCATAAGAGCCCGACTTCCTTTACGGTTATTTTCTCGCTCTTCTCTTCTAAACCAACGCTATTTGGTGATGATTTTATGCTGTACCAAAAAGCAAATAAAATAACAGACAAAATAACTAAAGAAGCAAATGCTTCATACATAATCGTATGCTCAACTGAGATTGCCAATATTCTATCTAAGCTAGGGATAATTGTTGCAATAGCATAAACACCAATAATCAGCTTAAACACAAAAGACAGCATTTTTGCTGTTTTATCTGAAACACGGATATATCTTAAGGATTGGCTTAAAGGTGATAGCATGCTGCTTATAATGCCAACACCGTAAGCATAGATTAAAATTGCTTCGGCTATGTTTTTTAACACCGGTAAAATATTATCGGGAATGGCGCCTAATGACATTAAACCCAAATAAGCCAGACTAAGGACAGTCATTGGAATAACAAGGTTAGCAAGGGAAGTTAGGAAGGTGATATAAGCTTTCGTGAATCGCAATTCCTCTGCTTCAAAGCGCGCTTGATTATTCTCTCTAAGCTTGAGAAGTGCCTTACGCGCCATGTAGGAAAAATAAAACCCAAAACTTAACAAGATAAGGATTGGCAATATTTCAAAAAAGGAAAACGAAAATAGGAGGGAAATCCATGATAGGCTAATTGTTTTTAAGCCCTGCCAGAAGAATAATTCATCTTTGATAAAATTCAGCCATAAAGCTTTCGAAATCCAATTACTATTTTGTGAAAAAAGCTCGCTTTTAAATAAACTAAACCTGCGTGTTGAAATATCATTTTCATAAGATCCTAGCGTTAACAACACAGTATTGACCTGTTTCAGATGCTCTTGCAAAAGATCTAAACGCTTCGTAAAATCACTGTCTTGGGGTGCAGCAGAGGGCACTTCTTCTGAGCTGCTTTCATCTGATGATAAATTACTTACCTCTTCATCAGAAAGCGCCATAAGCTGCTTTTCCATAGTCGCAATGGTGTTCATTAAACTAGAACGAATCTCTTGCCCTTTTAATTTATACTCATTTACCTCTTTAGAAATTTCAGAAAGTTCAAGATCGGCAAGGCTTGTCTTTTGCAAACTCAGAGCAATATTTTCAACACTCAAGCTAAGTTTTGTAATTTCATCACTTAAATCTCTTTGCGCAAGAGAAATATTATTATCATTTTCACTTGCATATACAGCTAATGATGATGCAAAATAAATTATAAAAATAAGACAAAGCGATAATGCAGCGGAAGATCTTATGTAAAAAGCAAAAAGTGGCATTTGAAAACCTAAATTTCGTATATCAGTTATTTACTGTTACGAATAAAATACAACAAATAAAAGTATATAATAATTTAAAAATTAATATAGGATCATTATGACTGAGAGCTCCTCCCCAATCATCATTAAAAAATATGCAAATAGACGCCTCTATCATACAGGGATCAGCGGTTATATTACATTAGATGATCTTGCAGCCATGGTGCGCAAGGAAGAAGATTTCAAAGTCATTGATGCTAAATCAGGAGAGGACTTAACGCGGGCTGTCCTTACGCAAATTATCTTTGAGCAAGAAAATAGTTCAGGTGATTCACTATTGCCCATTTCCTTTTTACGCCAATTGATCTCTTTATATGACAATAGCGTCCGCGCGGCAGTCCCAAGCTATTTAGATGCGACCTTATCTCAATTTATGAATGAACAAGAAAAAATCAGAGAGATGATGGGCAATAGTTTCGGCGTGCCTGGTTTGGAAGAATTTGAAAAACAAGCAAAACAAAATATGGCATTTTTTCAAGATGCGATTACCTCTATCAATCCTTTTATGATGGGCGTACAAACATCTAAGGCGCCAGAACAAGCCACGCAAGCACAAGGCACGCAAGAAGAAAATAAAAGCGATGAGCTCACTCAAATGCGGGAGCAAATGAAAGCGATGCAGGCCCAGCTTGATAAATTGAATTAGGCTCAGGACTAAACCCATTCCCGCTTCCCTGCCCTAATTGCAGAGCAAAATAAATATAAAATAAACTACTATGCTAGCCTAGAGCATTTTTGATTTGCCAAATTTAATAAAAATCTCTTGACTATCCCCCTCATATTGTGATTTATGACCCAATCTGAGTAATTTAAGGCATTATTTAAACACAATCGATGTTTAAAATAAGCCTCACAAAATAGGGTTAGGGATAAATGAAAATTAAAAATTCTCTACGCGCATTGAAAAACCGCCACCGTGATAATCGTGTTATTCGCCGTCGTGGCCGCGTATATATTATTAATAAAGTGAATAAGCGTTTTAAAGCGCGTCAGGGCTAAGCTAGCATTTATTTGCTTTAAACAACGATAAATTTTGTAACCTCGCTATATTTATATTGCGAGGGTTTACTTGTTTTTATTTTTGTGTTATGGTAAATAAATGGAAAAAGATCAGAAACAAATTAAAACTCAATTTTTTTACATTTTTAACGATTTTAAGTTGATCGCAAAAAATAATTTTGCCTCCCAATCAAGTCACCCAACTTCTTACAGTTTAAAACAATTTAAAGAAAAGAAAAGAAAATATTCTATTGGTTTTTTGCTTTCTTGTTGCCTCTTGCCTCAAGCAATCGCTGATGACAAAAGCAACAAAATACATATATTACCTGCCCCTGCTGAGGCGAATATTAGTTCTGAAGAAACAAAGGCTGATATTAGAATTGACTCTTTTGCAAAATCACAATTGCCTGACAATCTCAATATGCAAAGTAAAGAGATTGAAGCAAATGAAGCCATAAAATTAAAAGCGCTTCAAATAGCAAAAACAAGTTTAGAAGCTAGAAAATTAGAACAAGAAATTTGGCAAGACTGGACTAATGAAGGCTCAGCAACTTCTAAAATTCTGTTAAATCGCGCAAAAATGCTTAATTTTCAAAAGAAATATGATCAAGCTTTGCAGCTACTTGATGAAGTTATTGAACTAGATCCAGATTATGCAGAAGGCTGGAATAAAAGAGCGACTATTTTATTTCAAGTAAAACGATATAATGAATCGCTTCTTAATATATCAAAAGCGCTTTCTCTTAAGCCCAATCATTTTGGTGCGCTAGCGGGCATGGCTTCCATCATGGAAAGACTTGAAAAACATTATATGGCATTGGAAATTTATAAAGCAGCGCTCGATATCAATCCCCATCTTCGCGGCGGCAAAGCAGCAATTGAGCGACTAGAGAAAAAATTAGCACCCTATAAAATATAAGAAACCCTATATAGGGAGAGGCCGATTATCTGCTATTGCTTCCATAGTAATAAAAGAGGTTACCGTTTCAAGGCCAGTATCTTTAATGAGACGCTGATATACTTCGTCAAAATGCATCATATCTTTTGCAACAACCTTCAATAAATAATCATAATCGCCAGCTATACGATAAAAGTCGATAACATTTTCAATTAAAAGCGTTTTTTGCCTAAAATTGACGAGCCAGTCTTGAGAATGCTGCCTACTTTTAATCAATACAAAAACAGTTAAGCTCAAATCTATTTTGCTAGGATCTAAGCCATAACGCTGATCCTTGATAAGCCCTTCCTCTTTCAACTGCTTCATACGGCGCCAACAAGCGTTTTGAGATAGCCCAACCTCATCCGCTAAGTCCCTTTGAGAGATTGCTGCATTATTTTGTAAAATTCTTAGTATTTGTTTATCAATTTGATCCATTCATCACCCTCTAAAAATCAAACCTATTATTCAAATAATAATATATAGAATTTTGATAGAAAAATAGCTATTTTTTTAAATTTCTGACACATTAATGGATCTTATTTTATAAATATAGGGAATGATATTTGTTTAAATATAGCTAAGCTCAGAACCTAGGCTTAGGACATGATTTTATTTTTCGGTGAGCAATATGAGCGATATGGTTTTTACAAGATTTAAAAATAGCCTAGAAGGCACAAATAAATATACCCATCTACGACAAGGACTAATCGGTGAAGATTTAGTCATTCCCGGGCTTTTCAAAGATAACCCCTTTGTCTATGCAGACTATGTTGCCTCTGGTCGTGGTTTAAAGCAAGTTGAGGATTTCATTCAGAGCCACGTTTTACCATTTTATGCAAACAGCCATACGCATGCATCTTACTGCGGTGCCTATATGTCAAAATTGCGTACTCAAGCAAGGCACATCATTGCTCGAGAATGTGGGGCATCTATGGAAGAATATTCAACCATTTTCACAGGTTCAGGCGCAACTCAAGGCATTAATAGGCTTATCCATCTTTTTGGCATTAAAGAGCGTGCTAGAAATAAGGAAAAGCCACTTATTCTGGTCGGCCCCTATGAGCATCATTCTAATATATTACCATGGCGAGAGAGCGACGCCGAAGTTATCGAAATCAATGAAGCTGAAATGGGCGGGCCTGATCTTGCCCATTTAGAAGCGATATTACATCAAAATTCAGAGCGTTATATTATCGGTGCATTTAATGCTGCCTCTAACGTTACAGGCATTATGACGGATATTGTTGCAGTTTCCGAACTTTTGCAGCGCTATAATGCGCGCGCGGTTTTTGATTATGCCTGCGCAGGCCCTTATGTGCCTATTGATGTAGCCCCCCATCCCAAAGCGCAAATAGATGCGATCATAATTTCCCCCCATAAATTCATTGGAGGGCCAGCAGCTTCCGGCGTTTTAATTATAAGAAATAAAACTATAGAAGCATCAAAACCAACATTTTCGGGTGGCGGCACAGTATCTTTTGTTTCCCAGTGGTCACATATATATTCGGATTCAATTGTTGAGAAAGAAGAGGCAGGTACACCTAATATTATCGGCGATATTCGTACAGCTCTTGCTTTTATTGTAAAAAAAGCAATTGGAGAAGATTATATGGCAAAGCAGCATAATAAATTTCTTCAAATTGCAACACAAAAATGGTCGCAAAATTCTAATATCACTCTCTTGGGCAATGCGAAGGCAAAAGATAAACTTCCAATTTTTTCCATGCAAATCAAAAATAGTGAGACGGGCGGGTTTATCCATCACCAGCTCTTTACTAAAATGTTGTCAGATATCTATGGCATTCAAGCACGCGGTGGCTGTGCATGTGCAGGCCCCTATGCGCATAGATTGATGGCAATTGATAAGGCGCAGTCTCAAACCATCCTCAATGCGATCAAACGGGGTCAAGAAATTGAAAAGCCCGGCTGGACAAGATTAAATTTTTCTTCTCTGCTAACTGATGAAAAAACACACTATATCATCGACAGCGTGGACGAACTTGCAAACAAAGCTCATAAATATATAGACTATTATAAAATCGATGAAGCAACAGCAAGATTTGAAAGAAAGGCTGCATAATGTGCCGTTTTGTTAGCTGGATTGGCGAAGAACGTTATCTAGAAGATTTAGTATTAGCGCCTGAACATTCCTTAATTCACCAAAGTAAACATGCCTTAATCTGCAAAACACCTGTTAATGCTGACGGCTTTGGCCTTGCATGGTACGATAATAGGGAAGAGCCATGCGTCTATAAGGATACACATCCTGCTTGGGCTGACCCTAATTTGAAACAGATTGCCTATCAAACAAAAGTTAAGCTTTTTCTTGCCCATGTTAGAGCTTCCACAGGCATGGCTATCTCTAGAAATAACTGCCACCCCTTTCATGTGAATACTTGGTCATTTATGCATAATGGACAGGTTGGGGGTCATGACAAAATTCGTAAACAGCTAGATCAGCTTGTAAGTGATCACTATTATCAACATCGCTATGGCGCAACGGATAGCGAAGCAATTTTCCTCATTGCCTTAGAAAATAATTTAGAAACGCGCCCTATTTTAGCGATGGCAGAAGCTGTACAAACTGTTGAAATGCTCTCTCGTAGAAATGGAACAACACCCCATATGCGTTTTAGTGCTTGCTGGTCTGACGGCACAAAAATTTACGCAGCACGTTATGCATCAGACAATCTTGCGCCGAGTCTATGTTATAAAAAAACAAAAAAGGGCGTTATCATTGCCTCAGAGCCGCTTGATAATTCATCTGAAGGCTGGGTAAATGTAAATTTTAATGAGGCAATTATTGTTTCAAAAGAGAATATTGAACATAAAAGCTTTTTAAAATGATCGCTTAAGCTCATATATTTTCTTTTTGCTATATATGCACTTTAGAAATAATACCCTCAAAATAACACTTTGAGCATGAAGAGAGTGTACAGGTTTCTAGGCTCAGGTCCTATTAATGGTAGGAACCACGAGAAGGGACGAACTTTAATTCAGGCTTATTATCGCTTTCCAGTTTGCGCTTTAATCGTCTTAAAGCAAGGCGCTCTAAATCTTTTTGTTTTGCTTTGCTATCACCGACGATAGCGACTTCTACCCCTGTTACAGAACACATGGCAATGACCTTAACAGCTCTACCTATTGGAACAAATTCAAAATAAACCGCACCAGAAAGAGGTTGTTTTTCATTTGTCGATACGCCTGTTCTAATCATGGTTTTTCCAATCTGATGTCCTGCTTCTTTTTCTTAGAATAGGCAAACAACGTAAAAAAGTTGCTAATTAAAACAAAAAATTTGTATCAAATTGATATAATTTAACATTATTGTTAAAGTGATTTTACTAGAAATATTCAAAATTTATTTAGGCTATCATTCTATAAAGCAATCATTGCTGTTTTATATAAAAAACCACCTGAAAATATAGTATATTCAGGTGGTTTAATAAAATAAGCTTTGAAACGCAGCTATTACTTATCAAGCATTGCCGTTTCTAATTGATCAAATACATAAATATCATCACGGAACTGAACAATACCTGTATCCGTAACCCATGCCGTTACATAGCCCATATACAAAGGAACATTTGATTTTAATTGAATATCTAAACGTTCTCCTGATCGGATCGCTTGATCAACTTGTGCTCTGTTCCAACCATTTGGGTATAATAAACGCGTTACAAACTCACGTACATTAGCAACACGCACACAGCCTGAGCTATGGAATCTGTAATTTTCCCCGAACAAATTTTTACCCGGCGTATCATGCAGGTAGACCGCATGTTGATTTGGGAAGTTAATTCTGACACTGCCAAGAGAGTTTAACTCACCTGGGTCTTGTGTGAAGCGATAATTAACAGCCTCTTCTGTATTCCAATCAACTTGCTCAGGCTGGATTTCATTATTTTGCTCATCAAAAATACGAATCCTAAAACGCGTTAAATAAGTTGGATCTTCATTCATTTTCGGAATTAAATCTTTACGAATAATACTCTTTGGTACTGTCCAATAAGGATTGAAGTTCACCTCTGTGATCTGACTTTGCAAAATAGGGGTTTGGCGATCAATTTTGCCAACAACAGCTGTGTGGCGTGATGCAACACGTCCGCCTTCAACAAATTCAATAGAAGCTGCAGGAATATTGACCATAATATAGCGAGAAGCATTAAAATTAAGATCAGATAGCCTTGAAGCATTTGTTCTTAGCTGGCGAAGACGGTCATTTGCAGAGACATTAAGGGCATCAAATGTTGTCTTTTGTACAATACCATCAGGCGTTAGGCCATGTCTTGCTTGAAAACGCATAACAGCTGTGCGCACATAATGATCAAATACAGATGACTGTCCAGCTCTACGATCCAAATCACCAGAAATAATTAAACGGCGGCGTAAATGGGAAACAGCCTCATTGGACACGCCTAATTTCAAGATTTTTTTATTTGGAACAGCATTCCACCCACCTTGGCTCACAATATTTTCATAAATACTGACAGCATAATTTAAACGCGATGTTGTGGAGGGGGAAAGGGTTGGTTCTGAAGCATTGCGAACAACTTTATTTTGAGCGCCAGTATCAAAACCAGGATTCCAGACAGCTTGAGCAATTTGTTGCCATTCTGTTTCTGATTCAGGAATAACAGATTGGTTCAAACTTGTCTGTGCTGCATGAGCAGAAAGACCTGACAACAAAGTCATAGTAACAATGGCTGTCTTTAGTTTTACAATATCTAAGTAGTTATTTTTTTTAAGCATATGCATTGATGAGCTTGCTCCAATATAACAATTTGATTCTATGTTTTTAAGCTAACAGCAGAATCTGTCCAAAATTCGTTTGAGAGTTTATAACATAAAACATGATCTCACATCTATCAAAATTATAGCACGTGACTTCAACAGACTGTGAGCGAGATTATTATGAAGGATTTTCGATTAGAACTTCCGGCCCTTGCTGACAAACAATTGCAGCAACTAGAATATCCACTTTTTTTGCGCCTGCTTTTAATAATGTTTTTGTGCAAGCATTCGCTGTTGCGCCAGAAGTGAAGACATCATCAACCAACAGACAGTTTTTTCCTGCAATATCATCTAAATAGTCTAAATTTATCGAAAATGCGCCACTCACATTTTTTGCGCGTTGATTAGCTGCTAATCCGACTTGTGTTCTTGTATGTCTTATCCTTTGCAAAGCATGGTAAGAGATTGGTATATCGCGCATTTTGCTAATATTTTCTGCAAGCTTAGTCGCTTGATTAAATCTTCTAGCCCATAAACGACGCCAAGATAAAGGAATTGGGATTAAAATATCACAGTCTAGCAATACGTCTTTCCCTGCAGCCATCATCCATGTGGATATTGGTTTTACTAGGTGCAGCTGCCGACCATATTTTAATTGATGAATGCAAGAACGGCCAAAATCTTCATATATAAATGCCCCTCTTGCCCGCTCAAAAAACGGGGGATTAGCTAAAGCCCTTGGGGAAATAAAATCACATCCAGGATCATAAGGAAAAGGAATGCCTAAACGATCACAATAAGGAGGCGTAATAAATTTTATTTTTTGCCAGCATGGGGAACAAAATCCACCATGCTCAACAACTGGCGCCCTACAAGAATAACACACTGGCGGTAAAAACAGTTTGTAAACTATTTCAAAGCCGCGCCTAAAATCTTCATATTTAATCATATCAATTAGGTATCAGATGAACGTGAAACCCAACCATAGCATGAATAATTTATTTTAAAACTTAAATTTGCATTTCGTGCGCCCAAGGCGGATTGGCTCCTGCACGCGAGACTGTAATTGCGGCAACTTGCGTCGCAACATCCAATGCCTTGGTCAGCTGCTCAGTTGTTAGCTGCTCTAGCGCTTCTTTTGAAAGCAAGCCTTGCTGTTCTAAAGAAAATAACAAACCACCATTGAAGCTATCTCCAGCACCAACCGTATCAACAACAGTAGCTAATTTAGCAGGCATATGGACTTTTTCATTAGCTGTATATCCCATAACACCCTCTTTGCCCATTGTTAAGCAAACAAGCTTAACCCCTTGCCCAATCCAACTGTCAATCACAGTATTTAAATCAGCATTAGGGTGCATCCAAGCAATATCCTCATCAGATACTTTCACAATATCAGATGCTTTAACCATATGTGCCATACGAAGACGATGAGCTTCAGTGTCTAAAATAAAATTAGCACGAATATTGGGATCAAAAGAAATAACAGCTTTAGGAGCAACGCGCATCATCAGCGTTTCATATGCTGTGCCGCAAGGCTCTGGAATAAGACTGATTGCACCAAAATGATAAGCTTTTACATCATCATCAAAATCAGGCAAATCTTCAACTTCTATTAAGCGACCCGCAGACGCTTCATCGTAAAATGAATAGGATGCATGCCCATCATTAAGAGAAACAACTGATAACGTTGTTGGGTGGTGGCTTCTCAAAGAATGACTATGATCTACATTTGACCGATCAAGTGCAGCTGTAAGTATATCACCAAATTGGTCTGTCGAAATGCCACTAAAAAATCCTGTCTTTGCGCCAAGACGCCCCAAAGTCACTGCAGTATTGAAAATAGCACCGCCCGGAATAGGAAGAAAAAGCTTTTCGCCATTTGGCAAAATTTTATTTGAACATGTTATCTCTTCGCCAATAATTCTTGGAAGCATATCAATTAAAGCTTCACCACAACAAATAATCATGTATTCCTCCCAACCAAAGAAGCGTATTAAGCCACAAAATAGTTACTTATAAATAAAAAGCGCAGGTATATCCTACGCTTTTGCTATACTCGAAACATCAAACGGCTTATGCTTTTATTGTCAAGAGTTACGGATGATAAATTCTATAATAGTATTTCTAATTAGCAGAAGGGTATCACTAAGCTTTGCGGCTAATATATTTTATATAATATAAGAATAAAATTTGAAGAAAACTACCCTATAATTAAATATGCACATAAAGTACTGCGCACAAGGAAAAGCGCCTTTAATCATGGCAAAATATTTTAAATAGAGCCTATATTGCTCATAAATTACAAAGTTCCTATTTACAAAGAGCCAATCTGAACACGGTATCCAATAGCCTCAGCCAAATGTGATTTTAACAATGTTGGCTTTTCTGCTTGTTGGCCTTTTTGAAAAGAAAGGTCAAAAAGAGTTAAAGCAATGCGCAAGATACGCGAATAAGCACGCGCTGATAAGGAAAAACGCTGGGCTGCTTCTTGCAAGAGCTGCTCTGCTTCTGCTTCAATATCAATATTTTCTTGAATAATGCTAAAAGGCGCAGATGCGTTTGAATGCCCCTCTGGCAAACCTAAAGCTTTATATCTCATTTGTTGACGGTCTCGTGCATCAATAACACGCTTTCTAATATCTTCACTTTTTTCAGAAGGCGGCTTTTTACCCACTAAATCCGTCGCCATGACCTGACCAACTGTTACATGTAAATCAATGCGATCCATAAAAGGCCCTGATAAACGCGCCATATAATCATCAACACATCTTTGCCCCCGCTTACAATGATGACCAGGGATACCAGCCTTACCGCAGCGACAAGGGTTCATTGCAGCAATAAGTTGCACATCACTTGGATAAGAAACACGATGGTTTGCGCGTGCAATAACCGTAATACCATCTTCTAAAGGCTGCCTTAGAGAGTCTAACACTTGTGGCGAAAACTCTGGCAATTCATCTAAAAATAAAACACCTTTATGAGCAAGGGAGACCTCACCTGGTTTTGCCTTAATCCCCCCACCGACCATAGCGGCCATAGAAGCTGAGTGATGGGGCGCTCTAAAAGGTCTATTTTTTGACAGTTCACCCGCTTCAATTTGCCCTGCAATAGATTGAACCATAGCAACATCTAATAGTTCGCTCGGTGATAATGGGGGCAAAATACCAGGCAACCGACTTGCCAACATTGTTTTACCTGATCCCGGCGGACCTACCATAACCATATTATGACCACCTGCCGCTGCGATTTCTAATGCCCTTTTAGCTAGCTCTTGCCCTCGAATGTCGCTTAAATCGCCAATATCCGCTTGGTCAAAATACTGTTTTGGCTCAGGTCGAGAGAGCACTTGATGACCTTGGAAATGATTGACGATTTGAAGCAAGCTCATAGGCGCAATAAGATCCAAATCTTCAGATGCCCATGCCGCTTCTGAGCCACATAATTGCGGGCAAATCAAACCAAGCCCTAAACTATTTGCGCCAATTGCAGCTGGTAAAATACCCGCAACAGGCGCAATTGTAGCATCTAAAGAGAGTTCCCCTAATACAACATATTTTGCAAGCTCTTCCTTAGGCACAACCCCCAAAGCAGCCATAATTGCAAGGGCTATGGGCAGATCATAATGGCTGCCTTCCTTCGGTAAATCTGCTGGCGCTAAATTCACAATGATCCGTTTAGGTGGCAAACTTAGCCCAATTGCCATCAAAGCAGCTCTGACTCTTTCGCGACTTTCTGCAACAGCTTTGTCGGGCAATCCTACGATGATGAAAGCAGCAATCCCAGGGGCAAGTTGAACCTGAACATCTACCCTTTTGGGATCAACCCCTTCAAAAGCCATTGTGATAGCGCGCGCAACCATAGCATTATTCCAAATACAAACACTTTATAAGTGTATAACAAGTATAGAGAAATATTCAAGAACAAAAATGGAACATATTGTTTTTTGCAATAGCAGCACCAGAAAGCCATATAAAATTGAATAGAAATGCAAAATTAGTTACCAATTATTCTGATAAGACTTGACTTAATGAGCATGAATTCAGATATCAGATACAAAGTGAATAAAAAGGATAGTGTACCCTATGTCATCTCAAAATTCAGATACCCACAATGAACATGCTGAACAAGACTTAAATATCGAGCAGGCAGAACAAGAAATTGATGCATTCGATACAATCGATGCATTAAATAGCGCAGATGAGCACAGTCCGGAACAAATTGCTTTGCTAATTGAACATCTTCAAAGTGAGAATGACACGATGAAGGATAAAATGATGCGCACAATGGCGGAAATGGAAAATTTACGCCGTCGCACTCAAAAAGATGTCGCTGACGCTAAAACATATGCGGTAGCTTCTTTTGCACGAGATTTGCTTGGCGTTGGTGACAATATGAGACGAGCTCTTGATTCGGCGCCCGAAAACTCAGAAGATGCAGCCCTAACAACTCTAGTTGAAGGCGTACAAATGACTGAGAGAGAAATGCTCAATACATTTGAAAAGCATGGTATTCAAAAAATCGAGCCTGAAGGTCATAAATTTGACCCTAATTTTCATCAAGCAATGTTTGAAGTTGAAAATGCAACCATCCCAAATGGCACAGTTGTGCAAGTAGTAGCCGCAGGCTATGTTATCGGCACGCGCGTCCTTAGGCCTGCAATGGTTGGCATTTCTAAAGGTGGCCCTAAAACTGTAGCGGCTCAAAATGAGGCTCCAACACAACCCGGCGATAATATTGATATTCAAGGGTAACAATATATACCCGTACTGATAATAATGAGCTAGGCTCAGGACTTGATTATTTAGTCCTGAGCCTAACAATCTTTCAAGGAGCATTAGCCTTTATTTTATTTCGATATCAGGCAAATGATTGACTTTTAGCAAGGCACGTTTTAACGCTTTATAAAACTCAAATCTTTCATGTCTGGAGAGATCGGTTGCAATAGAAATTTTCTGTTGCTTACTGCATAAATAAAGATGCTCTAATTGATCTTCATCCATACTTTTTTCATAGGCAATGCGCGTCCAAAAAGGTTGAAGTTCCCATTGCTTAGCCTGCCCCTTATGGTTTTGCTTTTCAACAATCAAATTATTTTTCAAAAGGGTAATGCATTCTTTTGACTTTGCCCTCTCAAAATTCACCTTAAAAGCAAAATAAAGAGCTATTAAATCTAGCCCCATAAAAATATGTAAGGGCCACCAGCCTTTAGATAAGAAAAAACATCCTAAAGCAAAGAAATAAAGCGAAAAAAACTGCAATATTTTCCTGCGCCCAGAATGCGAAAGCGATCGATTGGGTGTAATGATTGCACGAAATATGGGTTTATCATTTTGTAAATAACCATCCATATTTAAAAGATAGTGCCTTTATCTCAAAATGAAAGGCACTATTTTGTCACGCAATTAGCCTGCAAGGCTTGAAGGCAAATCAAATATATGCGTGTCTTGTGTCCTCTGAGAAGGATATACACTTTGGCGCTCTATATTTGTATAACCACCTTCCAATGATCCGTCATTCTCTTGAATAGGCGCCGTTTCTAAAAGGGTAAAACTCACATTTTCTGTTTGAGCAGCAGTAAAAATTGAAGCAAATGCATCAATTTCACAAGATCCAAATTGCTTAAGCTCATGCAACCAATATTTCACTCCAGGATCTCCAAGTAAAGTTAGACAAAGAATTTGCTCGCTCACTGAAATATTAAGTGCTTTTATATAGCTATAAAATAAAATTCTATTTTCTTGTAGGCATAAGCAATGCGGGTTTGATATCTTTAGCCCCATCATAGCAACAAATTGCTCGCTAGCTTTTTTATAAAAACCATTTTTTACACTTAAAATAAAAGCATGCCATTGATCCTCAGCTGGTTTTTCAACCTGATAAATACCGCTCTTAGGTATAATATTAGCCATTGCAGACCATAAGCGACTGTTAAGGAACATGACTTGCTTTTTTGTTGGTAAAAGCAAAAAATAACGACAAAATACGGCAGCACCATTTTGCTGGTTCTTCAATGCTAAACAAATAGCTAAAGGATTTTTAACGAGAATTTCTCCCAAACCATACAGGAAATTATTATCCAAAATTAAATTTTCTTTACAAATAAGCGCCCACAACATCTCTTCTTTTCTAAAACGCTTAAGCACTGGCAAAAGCTGAGAAGCAGTAACAGGAAAGTGTCGAATAATATACATATTCGCATCATAATCAGAATGATATAGCAATAACTCTACAATTGGCTCTGGTAACGCACGCTTTGTTTTATTAATCCAAGCCTCACAAAATAGCCGCGTATCAAGCGCCAAATATTGCAATGTTCTTGGCAAATAAGCTTGGCGTCGCTCCATAATTTTACATAAAGCGATTTTCTGCTCCATATCAATCTTGTTAATGAGCTTAGAAAAAACAAGATCAAATTGATCAGCTTCCAATGCGGTTATTTTACGCGAACGATCAAATTGGTCAATTAATGTGTAAAGAGTGGATTGCCTTACATTTTTCATACGCAAAAACCTAAACGTGAAATTATTTTAAACAAGGGGGCGATATTTATTAACTAAAATACATTATGCCTGACGAGACTTAGCAAAACATTAACCTTGTTTGTAATAATCTATCCCCGTTGTCTTTTTTTGAGGCAATTTATGACAGAATGTTAATTAAACTGAATAAGGCAAGAATTATGGGAAGAAAAATAATAAACCTCGCGCTTTATAAAAAAAGTCTGGATCATAAAAGCAAAAAATATCGTCGAAAATTTTTAAAAAGCGCTAACAACTCAGAAACGTCAGAGATTTTACTCTTTGATGGCATTCAAGTTGAGAGATATGATATACATCATGCCAACGAACAAGATTTGCATGTGGCACTGCTTGAAGAGATTAGCAACAGAGCATAATTTCATATCACAGCTTATTGCTGTAAATTGCCTTGTGTGAAGGGATCACATTTGGCATTGTCAAAAATGGCGTCAATTTCGGCTGATAAAGATTGGCGCGCTGAAAAAAGACGTATGACTGCTAAGCCTGTCGGCGTGTCTGCCTTAAAAAACTGAGCGTTTTGAACTGTCTGAGGCAGCTCTTCTCTTAATCGAATAATGTGCTTATCGCTAACAATTAAAACCCTTAGAATATTTTCACGCCTGGATTTATCATTTGTTGAATAGATCGGTTTTAAACGATCATTATATATAATGATTTCTGTCGGTATTGATTTAACCTGCAATGCAATTTCCATTGCTGTCTCTGAAACATTGAAACGGCAAACAGCATAATCAAAATTCGGATCAAAATTCTTTAATGCCGGCGCTGCCCGCAAGTTTTGATCCAATAGTCTCGTTAGCTCATTTTCAGGAAAAATCGCAGCAATATCATCTGACAAATGCGCCATCTGAAACCGAGGGATTAACAAAATAGCTAGAATGTGGATAAACACGGCTAATAATAGGGCAAATAAAAACCAATAGGATAAAGACCTCATGAGCAATGCCCCACTTTTTCAATAACAGGCATTGTTTGAGATTTAATAGAAATTCCGCTTGCAAGCCAAGTAGAATAAAGCCTCAAAATAAGTGTAAATTCATCGGCAGCCTTGATCTCAAGCCAATTCCCAGCTGATAAATCCTTTTGAACAGCTAATAAAATACTATTGTCGGCACTAAATTGAATTTGGCGGGAGCTAATATATGTCTGATTAGAATAGTCTAATTGATTTGCCTGATTGGTTTCAACTGAAACTAATGTCCAAAGACGAGATTGAGGAATTTCACCTGTTATCTGATAAGAACATTGCGCTTTGAGGGGATTTCCATCGCGATCAACGGAAGCTCTAAATTCAATATTTGTTGAAGTATCAAATGGTATTTCACCACGCATCCCTAAAGCAGCCCAGCTATAGGGATTTAGCGACGAACCTGTCTCAGCAGACCAAGACTGCCATCCTTGAAATTGAAATGCCGTACTAATATTTTGCGTATTAATTAAATAAAAGGCAGAAGCTAAACCAAATATAATGCCAAATAATAGGGAAAAACCAATGGCAAATAGGTTATTTTTTCTCATTTTGCCCAAACTACTTTCTAGTTCATCATCTTTTGGAATAAAATCCACGCCATTAACATTTAATTACCCTATTTATTAGAAAAAGTAAGTTGTAAAAACAAGCTTTTATTTCTTTGTGATAAAAATAAAACTTCTACATCTAAATATTGCGCATGTTTTAGACCTATATTTTGAGCATAATTTATATGAATTAAGGATTATTCAGTGTTAAATTCAATATATAATCAACAGATTTTATATTATGCTGGTAATGTTACAAGAGTTGGCAAGATTGAACATTATAACGGCACAGCGACGGAAACGGCGCGTATATGCGGTTCGCGTGTTTGTGTCGAACTCTTACTTAAAGACGAAAAGATAGTGGATTTTGGTCACGAAGTTAAAGCCTGCGCTTTAGGACAAGCTTCTTCTGCCATGATGGCAGAAATAATTATTGGTAGTGAAGCTGAAGCATTATTTCAGCTACAAAAAACCATGCATTGCTTTTTAAAAGAAGATGGCCCCGAGCCGTCAGGCGACTTTAAACTTTTTGCTTGTCTTGAGCCTGTTAAAGAATATAAAAACCGCCATGCTTCAGCCCTACTAACATTTGATGCTGTTGCTAAAGCATTACAGCAAGCTCAAAATGCTGGCAGTTTAATACACACCAATATATTATGATATTTAAACCTATCACATTTGCTTTACGCACATTAATAAGAATATACCAACTTACGCTTTCTGCTTTTGTTGGGAGAAATTGTCGTTTTCTGCCTTCATGCTCAGAATATACAAGCCTTGCTATTGAAGCATTTGGCCCATGGGCTGGCATTTGGCTTGGTCTTTCTCGATTTTGCAGATGCCGCCCAGGCGCGACATGTGGCTTTGACCCTGTTCCTGAAAAGCTCCCTGAAAAATATAAATGGTGGCAGCCATGGCAAGCAGGAAAATGGCGGTAACAATCGCAATATTTCTGTTTAGACTTGAAAGCCAATCATACTAAGGCTATAGCACTATTTCCAAATTTTAAAAACATGATCTTACCCATATTCGTTTGTGGAGATTGAGACAAAGGACGATTAAAATGATTCAAATTACTTTCCCTGACGGCGCGCAACGCGAGTTTGAACAAGGGATCACAGGCCTAGACATTGTTTCGGGTATATCAAAGTCACTCACAAAAAAAACGATTGCTATGAAGCTTGACGGCGTGCTCTGCGATATCACAGATGAAATTACAGCCAATAGCGCAATAGAATTCATCACGAGAGGTGATAATGCTGAATCATTAGAACTTATTCGCCATGATTGCGCCCATGTGCTGGCAGAAGCTGTTCAAGAATTATGGCCTGATACGCAAGTCACAATTGGTCCAGTTATTGAAAATGGCTTTTACTATGACTTCCAGCGCGATGAACCTTTCCGCCCTGAAGATTTAGAAAAAATTGAAAAGAAAATGGCGCAAATCATTGATCGTGATGCCCCATTTACAAAGGAAGTATGGTCGCGTGATAAGGCAAAGCAAGTCTTTGCGGATAAAGGTGAGCATTTCAAAGTTGAACTTGTTGATGCAATCCCTGAAGATGAGACTGTAAAAATCTATGCGCAAGGGGATTGGTTTGATCTTTGCCGTGGCCCTCACATGCCTTCAACAGGCAAAATTGGTAAAGCTTTTAAATTGATGAAAGTAGCGGGTTCTTACTGGCGCGGCGACGCAAAAGGCCCTCAACTACAACGGATTTATGGAACAGCTTGGCATGATGAAAAAGCGCTAAAGGCCTATCTCACAATGCTTGAAGAAGCTGAAAAACGCGACCACCGCAAACTTGGCCGTGAAATGGATCTTTACCATTTCCAAGATGATGCGCCGGGCACTGTTTTTTGGCATCCAAAAGGGTGGCGCCTTTATCAAACTTTGATTGACTATATGCGCCGTCGTCAAAATGAAGCAGGCTTTTTAGAAGTAAACGCGCCTCAGCTGCTGGATAAGAGCCTATGGGAAACATCTGGTCACTGGGAAAAATACCATGAAAATATGTTTACAACCACAACCGAGGATGATCGGACTTTTGCCTTAAAGCCGATGAATTGCCCCGGGCATGTGCAAATTTTCAAAAATGGCTTAAAAAGCTATCGCGAACTCCCGTTTAAAATTGCAGAATTTGGCGTTGTTCATCGTTACGAACCATCAGGCGCTTTGCATGGCCTATTACGCGTTCGCGCTTTCACGCAAGATGATGCGCATATTTTCTGTACAGAAGATCAGATCGCTGAAGAAAGCCTCAAAGTGAATGATCTTATCCTTTCTATCTATAAGGACTTTGGTTTTGAGGAGGTGAATATTCTTCTTTCGACCCGTCCTGAAAAACGTGTGGGTGAAGATTATCTTTGGGATAAAGCCGAAAAAGCCATGGGCGATGTTTTAGAAGAAATGGCCGCAGGCAACGACAAAATCACTACGGGTGTGAACCCTGGTGAAGGCGCTTTTTATGGCCCTAAATTTGAATATGTCTTGCGCGATGCTATTGGACGCACATGGCAATGCGGAACAAACCAAGTAGACTTTAACTTACCGGGTCGATTTGGCGCTTTTTATATTGACGCTAATGGCGAAAAAACAACGCCCGTCATGTTACACCGTGCGATGTTTGGCTCGCTAGAGCGCTTTATTGGTATTTTAATTGAAAACTATGCTGGACGTTTCCCCCTCTGGCTTGCGCCTGTGCAAGTGGTGGTTGCACCGATCACATCAGAACTTGATGACTATGCAAAATCTGTGCATCAAAAGCTTTTATCAGCTGGCTTGAACGCGGATATCGACCTTAGAAATGAAAAAATCAATTATAAGGTTCGTGAACATTCTGTTGCGAAAGTGCCTGTTATTTTTGTTTGCGGTCGCCGTGAAGAAGAAGAAAATAGCATCTCTATTCGCCGTCTAGGTTCAAAACACACAACAACAGCAGATCTTGAAACGGCAATTAAAGATCTAATAGACGAAGCAACACCGCCAGATATTAAGCGTAAACAGCAAGGCTAGTCTCCTGCTCTTTATTCTTATTTCAACCATTTCAGATCTGCACTTGATGAATTTTGAGTGCAGATTTTTTTTCAAAAAGCAACGATAGAAATCATGAAATCTATTTCACTTATTTTGCTACATTTTTTATAAAACCATTAATTTAGCTAGGCTCAGGACTTGATTATTTAGTCCATTCTGCGCCTATAGATTTACACTGTG
>WTKA01000038.1:0-11240 GCA_011524605.1 Hyphomicrobiales bacterium
TCACCAGCAAGAAGGAAGTCATAATCAGCTTCAAGGCTCTCAAGTGCTTCACGTAGAGACGCAGAAACAGTTGGGATTTGAGCCAATTCTGCAGGTGGAAGATCGTAAAGATCTTTATCCATTGCATCGCCTGGGTGAATTTTATTTTTGATACCGTCAAGGCCAGCCATAAGCTGTGCAGCAAATGCAAGATATGGGTTAGCTGTTGGATCTGGGAAACGTACTTCGATACGCTTAGCTTTTGGATTAGCTGTGAACGGAATACGGCAACTTGCAGAACGGTTACGAGCAGAATAAGCAAGAAGAACTGGCGCTTCATAACCTGGAACCAAACGCTTGTAAGAGTTTGTTGAAGGGTTTGTGAATGCGTTTAGTGCTTTAGCGTGCTTAATGATACCACCAATATAATATAGGCAAGTTTCAGAAAGATCAGCATATTTGTCACCAGACATTACATTTTCGCCATCTTTCCAGATAGACTGGTGGCAATGCATGCCTGTACCATTATCGCCATAAACAGGCTTTGGCATAAATGTAGCTGATTTGCCATAAGAATGCGCAACATTGTGTACTGCATACTTGTAGATTTGAAGATGGTCAGCAATTTTTGTAAGTGTGCTGAACTTTATACCAAGCTCATGCTGTGCAGCTGCCACTTCGTGGTGATGCTTCTCAACTGTAACGCCCATTTCGCCCATAACTGAAAGCATTTCAGAACGAATATCTTGACAGCTATCAACTGGAGCAACTGGGAAATAACCACCCTTCATGCGAGGACGGTGACCAAGGTTAGCACCTTCATCTAAAGTACGGTAATCTGTGTCTGAATTGCTTGGAAGCTCTGAGCTGTCTACAACAAAACCTGTGTTGTATGGATCAGTACCAAAACGAACATCATCAAAGATGAAGAATTCAGCTTCTGGGCCGAAGTAAATTGTATCACCAATACCTGTTTGTTTTAGGTATTCTTCTGCTTTAAGAGCAGTTGAACGTGGATCACGCTCATATCCTGCGCCTGAAACTGGATCAAGAATGTCACAGAAAACGACAAGAGTTTTTTGAGCAAAGAAAGGATCTTCATGCGCACTTTCAAGATCAGGTGCTAAAACCATGTCAGATTCATTAATTGCTTTCCAACCAGCAATAGAAGAACCGTCAAACATGATGCCTTCAGCAAATGCATCTTCAGTCATTTCGATTGAAGCCATTGTTAGGTGCTGCATTTTACCGCGTGGATCAGTAAAGCGAAGATCAACAAACTCAAAATCTTCATCTTTAATTCTTTTAATAATATCACTTGCTGTCGTCATAATGTATCCTTCAATTTATGTGACACTTTTACTTAAATCTATAGTCCTGATATGTGAATGCTAAACAGCGTCGTCGCCGCGTTCACCAGTTCTAATTCTTATTGCTTCATCTATCGTAGAGATAAAAATCTTGCCGTCGCCAATACGGCCTGTTTGAGCTGCATTAGAGATCGCCTCAATTGACTTATCAAGCTGGTCTTCATTTACAACTACTTCTAATTTCACTTTTGGCAAAAAGTCAATAACATATTCAGCCCCCCTATAGAGTTCTGTATGACCTTTTTGTCGCCCAAAGCCTTTTGCTTCTAAAACAGTAATACCCTGCACACCAACTTCCTGGAGCGCTTCTTTAACTTCGTCTAATTTGAACGGTTTGATTACCGCTTCGATTTTTTTCATCCTATGTCTCCTCGACGAATATGCAATAATGCTGTTTAATTACGAAACTGTTAATTCCATTAAAGCAGGTTCTGTGCCAGTTTAAAAAAAAGTTAATAACACCATCATTTAAGGTACATTTTAGCGAATTGAAAAAAAAGCGAACAACACAACTCAAAATCATTGTTATAATTTTAATCTTATTGCCAAAAAAATAGTCACCTAAGCCTCGCATTCCCTATTTGAAAAAAAAATGAAAAAAGTGAAAAAAAGGGGTAGTAATTTATAAATGACTCATGTAGAAAACAATTCTTGAGCGGGTGTGGTGAAATTGGTAGACACGCCAGATTTAGGTTCTGGTGCTTCACGGCGTGGGGGTTCAAGTCCCTCCACCCGCACCATCTAACAGTCCTTTGTTTGAATCCCTTCTAACACATTGAACGGCAACTATTTTTTGAGTTCAAACACCCTGTTTCCTTGCAGTAGGTTAAATGGTTTAACACACCATTTTCAGTACTAATCTATGCAGGTCAAACTGACCACTTCCCCATATTTTACAAGGGCTTGCGATAAATTGGAATGACAGTTCAAACAATCGCTCGAAGGTGTTGTATTTTGAGGGGCTTTTGCGTGATTTTTCCAATGCAATCAGGCGCTTTTTTCTAATTGATCGATTTTTTTCTCATGAGCGGTGATCACTGTTTGATTTTTGGTGTCCATAATCCGCTCAACCAGACCTGCAATTTGCTTTTCAAGGGCTTTGGCTTCCTTGGCAAAGGCTTTAACGCGATCTTCGGCAATACCCACATGCATCGACCATGCATCTTTGAACATCTGCTTGAATAACGTCACCAGTGATTCTGATGGTTGGGTTTTTGTCAGTAGTTTTTTAAACTCAGTTTCGATCTTATAACGATTGATCATCTTACCATGGCGGGTGCATGATTTATTACGACACCAACAATAAGGATACATCTTGGTTTTGCCTTTACACCACGCAGCTGCAAGAGGGGTATTGCATTCTGAGCAGGCCACTGCACCACGAAACGAAAGTCATGATGCAAATCTTTGCGCTTGGGCGCATACAAACCCTTATTGAGAATTTGTAAGATCTTTAGATGGGCTTCATAAGAAATCAAAGCCTCATGATTGCCCAGCTGGGGCTTCATATTCCAACTGGGCGCTTCAACATATCCTGCATAAACCACTTTGCATAATAGGCGCACAACGGTCTCATGGCGTAATTCACCATTGGGCAAGTCCTTTGGAAAATAAGGGCAGTCTTCTAAAAATTTACGCACTGCATATTGGGAATCCAAACGCCCTGACGCAAATCCCTCTAAGGCATGTTGAGCCGTGGTAGCAACGGGTTTATCAATGACCAATTCTTTGCCACCGCGTTTGGAGTTGATATATTTATAGCCAACAGGCGCGCGGAATATCCAAAACCCTTGCTCAAAACGGGCTTTCATCTTTTGTATGACCTGACGGCGGTTTTGTTTGCGTTCCAGCTGACCTTGCGCTGCTAAGATCGTCTCAATAAATTCACCTTCGCGCGTATCTGCAAAATTATCGCCGTTGGTCATCATGATAAAGCATTTGATTACAATAGCGTTCATTCCGCATTCTTTGATGTCGATATCTATTTTGTCGATACGATCAAAGACCTTGCACACTCTTTTATCAAGGAAGGCACGCTTGGTGATATCCCCGATATTTATAAAATCTATATCGATCAAGATAAATTCACCCGCGATTTAAGCTTAGAATATACCGAAATTGAAATCGCCAACACCAAACTTGTTTACAGGTGTGCGTAATGGGGCGGTCAGTATCTTTCACATTTATGCCGTTTGACTTGCCTGTACTCGTTTTCACTCCGTTGAGGTCTCACTACGCGGGACACTCTCAATGCACTTATCGTTATGTGGACGCGTTTGAACGCATTACCGAGCCCTAACTTTTTACCTCAAGTAACACTGTGTCTCACTTTTTAAAACCTAATTTTATTCAAATAAAAGGAACAAGAATAATGAAAATTGAAATGATCGAATTAGAAAATCTATCCCTATCAAAAACAAGTGTCCGCAAAGTCGGTGCAAAGGATATTCAAGACCTTATCCTAAGCATTAAATCCCTTGGCGTCCTACAACCTTTATTGGTAAGAGAACATAAAGACCAATATAGTCAACTTGAAACTAGAATTTATATTTTATTATCGTGTTGATTTAAAAGTAAATTCTGTTCCATAATGGCTTGAAAAATATCCATTTACATACAAGTTTCTAGCCTTTTTTGTGAATATTAATCCACCTTTACCATACCCATGGTAAGTCCAATGAGACTTTATCAGCTCTTTTTTCACGAAATCAAGCATTGTTTCTCTTACATCATCATTGAGTCTTGTAATAAAACAACCTTGTTTATAAAATTTCATGTGTATAGTTGCTTTGTCCACTTTTTTCCCATAACGTCCCCCCCAATAAGTAAAGTCATTTTGTGCTATTAATTCTTTTGAGGGTTTATTTCCAGTATTAAGAAAATCTAAGCAGGCATTTAATGGAAAACTCATATGTGCCAAGTTAAATTTATTTTCTAATACTTTATTTTGAGCAATTGCTTGTTGTTGTCGAGCTAATTTTTCTTCCGTCATAAATGGAGATTCTAGACAACCTTTCAAAAGAATAAGGATCAGGAAAGAAAAAATATATTTATAAATTTGATTTGAGGTTAGCACTAAGCTCTCCATACTTTGATATAATAAACAGAAATTATATATGATTGTAAAAAAATAATATCAAGTCTTATGCCTCAAAATTATTTCAGAAAGATCTGATCACAATAGCGTTCATTTTGCCTTATTTGAAATCACTGATTACTAGGGAACGATCACTGCTGATTTATTCGATGCAGCCCAATATTTTGACGATACAAACCTATTTTGGGCATTACAAAATCAGGCCATTGCCAAGGCACAAGAAGCTTATTTAGTTGATGTCTGGGAAGAAGTATCTGAGGTCGATGATGTATTTTTCTATTGAGCGATGTTTTCAAATGAAAACATGCGTAACTGCGGCAAGCTTTTTTTGCTAGAAAAATGCTGAGAGAAGCCTCTCAACACATTTTGTACCAAAATATGTCTGTCGGCTTTTCGCGTATTTGCTTTGCAAATCCTGCTTAGATAAAAAAGCAATCAATGCGATTATCAAGCAAGTCGCAGGCAAAACCACCGCCGATAGCGTCTTATCCAGCACTGCCAAGGCACAAAAAGAAACTTTTCGCACTTGTCTAAAAAACAAGCGCAAACCATGGATACCCGATTATTTCGCCTTCCCCATGCGTTCCTATGATCGTGATGCAGGGCTGGAAGCCATATCACGCTGGAAAACGGTTGAAGCAAGTATCAATCATGTTGAAAATATCATCTGCATTGATGAAACGCTTGAACCACCAATTGAAGCAAATACGAGCGAGCCTATCCAACAAGTTGCTTAATAGTCACTAAACTAAGAAGCCCTGCCCATCTTTATGGGTAGGGTTTTCATAATGAGAGGCTGAAAAAATTCGACTGCGAGCGCAGGGGTGTTGAAGTTTTCTACATATAGAATTTCTATTTCCGCACCAGCTGTTATAGGCCTAACAAAATTATATCTTATTTATTGATCAAGATGCTTTCGTTTCGTGGCTTCGACACGATCCAATAAATACTGGCGTCTTTTCTCGTGTGACCAATCTTCGCGATCAAACATTTCAAACATCGCTTTTTGCTCTTCATCCAGTGGATTACCCTCAATCCATTGTAGATGTTCCATCTCTCGCCTCCGTATTTTAGAGACCAGCTTATCTTCAGAATCTAGTTTTTTATCAAAAGAATTCATAGTCTAATTATAGTAGATTTTTGCCCAAATTAACATGATTTTCCCAATTATTATTCATTCAAATAACCGCCGAATAGCGCGGGAGACAGACCAAGGATGAATGCCAAATTCCCGCGCAATATCCGTGATCGTGCTTTCCCGCAGAGCAATAATCCGTTAAACAATGGTACGATTGAAATATTCATGAGAGGGAAGTTGGGCATATTACTGCGGTCAACAGACGAAACATCGTCAGTAGCCTTACTGAATCAATTGTAATAATTTTCCTTGGTGCAAAGTCAGGTCAAATGACCCGTTGTGACTTAGAGTTTTGTTGAAAAGCTGCTGTTCCGTCCGTTGGACGCAAGATGTGCCTTGTATTACACAAAGTGTAATCAAGGCCTCTTGGTAAGGAGCATAGCACAGTTGCATCCAGAGCCAAAGCGCTTAATCGACGCAGTGTTTCTGTAAAAATAGCGGTTTATTCAGATAACAATAATTCAGCCATTCCATCTAATTTTATTTTTAGGTGGCGCCAGTTTGGCAATTGTTGGTCGAGTAGCCTGTAAAACTTTTTGCTGTGATTATGTTCTTTCAAATGGCACATTTCATGAATTATAACATATTCAATGCATTCCCGAGGGGCACGTACTAACCAAGGATTAAGATGCAAAGTCCCTTTGGGTGAACAACTTCCCCATTGTTTTTGCATGCTGAAAAGCTTTATTGTTGGCGCTACTTCGACCCAAGGAATGTTAGAGCTGAGAGATTCAACACGCCGTTGAAAATATTCAAGCGCTCTGTCTCTATACCAAACATTAAGACGGTGCTTAACCGCAGCACTATCAATAATAGGTAATATAATTTGGATATGACCACCTTTAAGCTTGACCGAAGAAGGTGCCTCATTATTTTCTGACACTTTCAATTGATATCGCCTTCCGAGATAGAAATGAGTTTCACCACTTATATAGGCTCTTGGTAAGACGTTAGCCCTTACTACGGAATTTTCGTTCAATCTATTCGAAATCCATCTGGCACGTTTATAAATGGCTTTTGTAATATCTTCTGGCGTTTTTGCCGGAGGGATTTCAACTTCTACGATGCCGTCCGAATGAATATGAATTCTGATTTTTGTTCGTAGGCTTGGATTTTCAGTAAGCCGGTAAGAGATTTTATGATCACCATACATAAAGGATTGAGGCATATCAAAAACTACCTCTTGCTAAACCTAGCTTCGTAATTTCAACAATTTTATCCGTAATAACTTTAGCATGATCCAAGCCAAAGTCTTTGAATAGAAGGGGTAGAAGATTTTTTCTAATAGATGTCTCAATATTTTGAGGACTAAGCGAATTTTCAGCAATTGCTTTGATAACAAGAGTTTCGATCCGAAGTGATAAATTCGCTGCATTTTCTAAAATTTGTTCAGTTTCAGAGGCCATTTTTAGAATTCCAAAATAAGCGGAGGCATGTTTATTGCCCAGCAATTCATCAGGAATATCTTGGATATTTCGTTGATTTACTTCCTGCTCAAATTCTTCAAACAGTGCATATTGTTTAAATGGATGGTCAAACAATGCCTCAGCTTCTGCAATCGCTTGTTTTAACAGTTCTGAAAAATAGGCTTGCGCATAAGGGTCATCGGCTAATTCTTGCTCAATCGTCTTTTTCACACGCGTACGAATGATATCAGTTTCATTTTTAAGCTTTTCATCAGACCAGCCTTCAGGGCTCTCAGATTTGCCGAGTTCATTGACTAGATATACACCGTCCGCATCTTTAATGTTTTCACCAACTACATGCCGATCTACTAGCCGACGAATTTGATCTTCATATGTACTATAGTCGATTGTTTCTTGCGCATCTTTTTTTGCTTCCCGCCGCAATTCACTAAAAAATTTTAGGTCGCGTTTGTAAGTTTCTATTTGCTGTTCATTTATTGATGTGTCCTCAAAAAATGAACGCGATCCAAGTGCTATTTTTAGACACATGCCAAATTCAGTAAGAGCTTCATAAAAGTCTTCTCTCACTTTCTGTCTTCTATCTGTTGATACTCCGCTATCATCTACTGCTAAATCAGGAATTAGGACGTGTCGAAATTGTTCCCGATCTGACTTGTTTTGCACCTTATCAAATATTGACCATAGCTTTTCATGTAACGAAGGCAGGCGTTTATATTCGGTGGCAACATCTGAATATAAACCATCAATATCATCAATATCAAAACCACCTTGCGTTCTTTCAGCAAGGTCATGATAGCTTGTAATAGCCGTATCAAGTTCTTTAAGGATGCCGCGATAATCAATGAGTAAACCAAACTTCTTTTCTTCGTGGAGGCGGTTTACACGTGCAATGGCTTGAATAAGATTATGCTCTTTAAGTGGTTTGTCTATGTAAAGAACAGCGTTCTTTGGTTCATCAAATCCAGTCAATAATTTATCAACAACAATCAAAATATCAGGATCACCAGCTTCGCCAAAATCTTCAATAGTGTTGCGCTCATATTCCTCTGGATCACCCCTGATATTATCTTTCCACCATTGTTGCACTTCAGGCAATTCTATTTCGTCTACATCGCTATGACCTTCTCGTGTATCTGGTGGGGAAATAATTATGGCACTCGAAACCAATCCTGTGGCATCCAATTCTTTTTTGTAGCGAATAGCAGATAATTTACTATCCGTTGCTAATTGCCCCTTCAGGTCTTTACCAAGCTTTTTAAAGTTTTGATCAAAATGAGCAGCAATATCCCAAGCAATAAGCTGTATGCGGGCAGCGGAACCATAAACTTGTCCGCGCTTACTATATTTTTGTTTGAGATCGCTTTGTTGCTCAGCAGTAAGGTTTGTTGTTATTTTCTCAAACCAGTTATCAATAGCGTTTGCATTGATATCTAAAACGGGTTGTCGTTCTTCATAGAGAAGCGGTGTTACTGTTCCATCGTCAACAGCACGTTGCATTGTATATGCGTGAACAATTGAACCAAATTTGTTAGTCGTCTTATCATTTTTTAGAAGTGGGGTACCTGTAAATGCCACGTAGGATGCATTGGGCAATGCTTTCCTCATCCTTTCATGGTTTTCACCGCTTTGGCTTCGATGCCCCTCGTCGATTAATACGATAAAATTTTCACTTGGGTTGTAGCATTCAGGTAATTTTGCTGCCGTGCCGAACTTATTGATAATTGAAAATATAATACGCTCATTGCCTTTACCTATTCGCTTCGCAAGGTCACGACCAGTTGAGGCTTTAGCACGATTTTCGTCTTTTTTTAGGCCTTTTGTTTCTCCAAGTGCGCCACCTTGTAAAAATGTTCGTGCGAGCTGTTTTTCCAGATCAACGCGATCAGTTATTACAAGCACACGACATTGAGCAAGATTTTGATGAAGTAAAAGCGCCTTGCATAAAAACACCATTGTGAGGCTTTTGCCTGATCCTGTTGTATGCCATATGACACCGCCTTCACGTCCACCATCAGGCCTCAGTGTCGAAATGCGAGACACAAGTGCCTTAATCCCGAATACCTGCTGATAACGCGCAGCAACTTTTCCAATTTTTTTATCGTATAAAATGAAAAAACGGATAAACTCCAAAATACGATTTTTGGATAAAAGGCTTATCAAAAGCCGATCCTGATCGGTAACGAACTGCTCTCCCTCCCATAGCTTTTCAAAATGGTTTTGAACGCTAATTGGTTTATCTTTCAGCAACGCATTTTTTAAATCATTAGGCAAAACCTTGTTCTTGATTTGTGAAAATTCTACTTCATCAATTTCCTCTTCACGCCAATTTGCCCAGAATTTTTTCTGTGTTTTGGTTGTTGCATATTTTCCCTCTGTTCCACTAACAGATAGTAGAAGCTGAGAATAGGCAAAAAGATGTGGGATTTCATCACTCCTCTGGTTGCGTATCGTCTGGCTGATACCTTCTACCACCATAGATTTATTTGGATTACCGGAATCTGGTCTCTTTGCTTCAATCACCACCAATGGAAGACCGTTAATGAAACAAACAAGATCGGGGCGGCGCGTATGCGTTCCATCATTTGAAAGAACTTCATATTCTTCGGTGACAATAAAACTATTATTCTCAGGATTTTCCCAATCAATGATTTTGACGGTAACGGAATGGCGCTTACCTTCAACAAATTCAGTAACTGTGATGCCCAATGTGATGGCATTATAAAGCCGTTCGCTTGCTGTCTGCAATCCTTCCTGCATTCCAGGTGATGATAGATCACGAACAATCTGATCAATAGCATTGGGTGAGAGGGGATAGGTTTGCCCTTTGAATTCAAAGCTTTTTTTCTTTAGCTCATCAATTAATATGCTTTTTAGAATAATAACTTTGTTGCTGCCGCGTAACGCCATGCAGTCAGCTGTTGGCATAAACGACCAACCCATTGAGATAAGCGTTTGAAGCGCAGGAATATGTGCGGAATATATTTCAGCGGTGTTGGGGGATATTGTCATGCTTTTTGATCTTTCATTGACCAAATTGGTCGATTTTCCCAATCATTAGGAAAGCCAAGTTGTCCTAAATCACCATAGGGTAAAGTATTTATATGTTCGATAGTTCTTATTTGCCAATTTATATCTTGAAACAAAGTCTGTTTAGAATAAGCGAGCATTACCAATGTGTTATAAAGGCGCTTTGGTTGCTCTCTATTTAATGTCTTTCCTAGATCATGAGGGTTGTTTGCCAGCTTGAGTGGAATTTGTATTGATCTATTCCAAAGCCTGCCATGATGCGCGCAAATATTTCTAACAACACTTAAATGATGGATATATGTCTGAAAGATTGTTTTGTCTAATTGAAAAGGCTTCGCAATAGATTGCCTAAGTTTCGGATCCTTCAAATTCGCATACCAATGTGATAAACTGCCAAAAGATAATATTTCAGATGACATCCAAACTGGAGGTAATTTTTCTTCATAGTTTTGCTTAAAGTGATTTGCAAAAATTTCTTTAGAATTATCAAATTCTTTCTTTAGTCGAGACTTATTGTCATGAAATTTGTTTTTATCACGATAGAGTGTCTCGTTTAGATAGCCAAATCCGTTTTCTAATTGCGACAATTGATAAGCCCAATTGCCACGAACGGCTATTTCAATATCCGATATTGCTTCATTAACAAGATGACGCAATTTTAGGTCAAAATTATAAAGCGCAAGAACTGTTTCAAAGCTGGTATTTGGTAAAAAGCAAGCCCTGCCGTTTTGCTCTTCTTTGCTAATTTCAAATGGAAGCCAATAGGCGCTCAAACGATAATAGCTGATATGCAATAGACATTTTGAGGCTTGATCCTTATCAACTATAACCATCCCTTTTTCTTGGAGATGTATTATTTTTTCATCTATCGTAAGAGGCGGTTTTTGATATGATTTTTTCATAGGTCTCCCTTAAATATTAATCGGGAGTGTTTTACAAAATAATGCTTTATGATAAAAAAAGACCCACCTGGTGCGCATGCGTAAACAGAGGCGTGGCGGGTTCTATTGCGAACATTATATCGTAAAATATGACGAAAGGGCAAGAAAAAACAGTGAGGTTGACTAAAAATATCACAAGCCATTGATTTTATGATTAAAATTTTCTTTAAATCAAGCATTTTTATCCTCCTCCTCAATTTTCACGCGGCGCTTTCCTGTAAGAAGCTGCTGCATGAGTGCTTTTTTTTCGGATTTTAGGTG
>WTKA01000038.1:11340-30344 GCA_011524605.1 Hyphomicrobiales bacterium
TTCCTGTAAGAAGCTGCTGCATGAGTGCTTTTTTTTCGGATTTTAGGTGAGTGAGTTTCATTTGTTCTTTAGCATGCACAGTTTCAACCGCATCCAGAACTTCTACGATTTGTTCCTGTTCAGCTCGTTTTGGCAGGTGGATGTTTATTTTTAAAAATTCGTTTTTTGAAAGATTGTATCTCGTTGAACCCTGCGCCAAAGATGAAATGGCGCGTCGCAACTCAGCAGAGCGAAAAAGATGCTTCGCAAAACTTGGTGTAAATTCATTTTGCTTTTCTATTCGAAATCCAAAGCAAAAACTGTTCAGGTAAAGCTCACCGATATCCGTCAGTACCGCTGAACTCATACCAACTTCTTCTGGTGTTTCAGATGAGGTGGTAAAAATGATATCCCCAGATTTGACGATGTTCTGCTTTTCACCGTCAGATAGGCGAACAAATTCCAGCTCACTCATATTTAGCTCGACATTTGCAAAAACGTTTTTGTAAGGGACAAACGGTTTTCCAGAGCCAAAGTCGGCTTTGGTTTTTCCTGATAGGCCAGTGTAGGTTTTGCCCAATGCATCTAGTGTTTTTGGATTCCACTCTCCATCAAATCCCGGCAGGCGTTTTTTGCCTGTGAGCAGTTGTTGCATGAGCGCTTTTTTCTGCGCTTCACTATTGGCGATCAGCTTTTCCGTCGCCTCAATCGCCTTGTCCCACGTTGAAAGAATTTCTGCTATGCGCTGTTGTTCTGGAAGTGGGGGTAAAACAATAGGAAGTTCGCTAATTATTTCAGTGTTTAAATTTAACATCGTTTGTCCTAATGCGTTGGTTTCAAGCCATCTTAGTACTTGAGGTAGCATCAAGAACTGATGAATATAGCTAAATGATATGTTTTCTTTTATTCTAGCTCTTAAACATCCTGTGCCGCATATCCACCCTTCATTATCAGTGGATGCCACTGCTATTCTTCCTAAATCTCCACGTCTTGGAAACAAAATATCGCCTGGCTTAATAAAGTGTTTTTTTAGCTGCTTGGCTTTTTGAAAAGAGGTTCTTGCAATGCTTTTTGTTGATACTCTTCCAGCCTCTATATCTTTAGGCATCACAATAGGTATGCCTTCGGAAGTGTATTCATTTGCTTTTAATTGGCTGCCAAAAGGACCTGTTTGAAGGCCCTTTTCAATACAAATACTGGATAAAGGGACAAAGTTTTTGCTCATACCGCACCCCCAGTCTTGCCTTTTAAATCTTTGGCGAGGTTTTCGAGGGCTTGGATATCCTCTTCATCGGCGGCGATGGCCTCGGCTTTTTTACGTTTTTGGTCAAAAGCATCGTAGCGGTCAGCGGCGAGCTTTTGCGCTACTTTCATTTGCAGCTTGCCTGCATGGGTCAGCACATCGCGGTCATTAAAGCTTAAAAAGCCATCCAGCTTATCCGCCCATTGCGCCATAGTGACAGACTTTCGGCGTTTTGCTTGGTCTTCGGCATAATCAAGATACATGGTGACGATGCGGTTTAGCTCATCAATTTCCTCGGTATTTAAATAATTCTTGGCAGTGCCCACATCCCCCTTGCGGACGATTGATCCTTTCCAAGACGTCACGCCCATATTTGGTTTGTCTGCATCAGCACGATCTGCAATTAACTCTGCCGCTGTTTTGCCTGATACGGCAAACAACATTTTATTCTGCGCTTTTTTGAAGAAAATGCGTGCTTCCTCAGATGTTTTATCATAGTCAATTGCAGTGCTGTAGAGGTCTTTAACTTTTTGATAAAATCGCTTTTCAGAGGCGCGGATGTCGCGGATACGTGCAAGCCATTCGTCAAAATAATCCCATTCATCGGCTTGTTTCAGCCGCGCATCATCCATAGCAAAACCCTTGATGAGATATTCCTTTAGGATGGTATTTGCCCAACGGCGAAATTGCACCCCACGAGGAGAACGCACGCGATAGCCAACTGCCAAAATCGCATCAAGATTATAAAGGTAAGTTGAATAGTTTTTGCCATCTGCGGCAGTTGTCAAGGATTCCTTGACAACTGAATCTTCCGCCAATTCATGGTCTTCAAATATGTTTTTTAGGTGTAGACTAACATTTTGCTTAGTTGTCGCAAAAAGCTCCGCCAGCTCGGCTTGGGTGAGCCAAACAGTGCCATCAATCGCACGTAAATTGATTGCTGCCTTCCCATCCTCCGTTTGATAGAGTATTAACTCACCCTTGGGTGTATCTGTTTGATCGACCGCGCTCATGATAGATATCCCAATTCTTTAAGATAGCCATCCATTTGCGTTTCTAGATCAGCTAGTTCTGTTTTCAATTTTTCGCGTTCCGCACGCACTGCCATTAAGTCGATTTCTTCTTCCTCTTCGAATGTATCAACATAGCGGGGGATATTCAGATTATAGTCATTCTCTTTCATCTCATCAGGCGTTGCGAGATAGGCATATTTATCAACCGTTTCACGAGCTTTATATGTTGCAATTATTTTGGCAATATGATCGCTAGAAAGCTGATTTTGGTTTTTGCCTGAACTGAATTCACGACTAGCATCAATGAAAAGAACATTACTATCTATTTTCTTTTTGCGCAGCACTAATATCGCCGCTGGAATGCCTGTTCCATAGAACAGCTTTTCGGGCAGGCCGATAACGGCATCTAACAAATTTTCATCAATTAATTTTGTTCGTATTTTGCCTTCTGCTGAGCCTCGGAATAATACACCATGGGGCGCAACAACGGCCATACGCCCCGTTTTCGGCTTCATGGTTTCAATCATGTGGAGGATAAAAGCATAATCGCCTTTGGTTTTGGGTGGTAAACCACGGCGAAATCTTGCAAAGCGATCCTTCTCCGCTGTGCCATGCCCCCATTTATCTAGTGAAAAGGGAGGATTGGCGACAACAATATCAAAATGCTTAAGCCTATCTTCAGTGTCTAGTAATTTCGGATTGCGAATTGTATCGCCCCACTCAATGCGGTGGTTATCTTCGCCATGCAAAAACATATTCATTTTTGCAAGCGCCCACGTACTACCAATCGCCTCTTGCCCATAAAGAGCATATTTCTTGGAGCCGTCATTTTCTAATTGAATGCGCTTGCCACATTTCATTAGCAATGAGCCAGAGCCACAAGTTGGGTCACATATTTCTTCACCTTCTTTGGGAGTAACAAGTTCTGCCATCAGCTCCGAAACTTCAGGCGGGGTATAATATTCACCAGCACTTTTCCCTGAATCAGATGCAAATTTCTTGATTAGAAATTCATAAGCATTACCAATAATATCAAGCTTGCCTATTCGGCTAGGTTTGAGGTTCAAATCATCTTTAGCAAAATCTTCCAACAGATTACGCAATAATTCATTCTTAGTAGATTCTTCTCCGAGTTTATTGGCGTTAAAGCTGATATCTTGAAAAACGTCACGGAGCTTAGAAATATTAGCCTCTTCTATGGCATGAAGCGCTTTATCTATGCGCTCGCCATTGCCTGCCTCATAGCGATGTTTGTAAAGCGAATAAAAATTCGCACTTTCAGGAAGAACAAAACGCTCGTTTTTCATCATCTCGGAAATTAGTTCAGGCTCATCTCCATATTCTGTTTTGTAGTTATCGTAGTGATCCTGCCAAACATCGCTGATATACTTTAAGAAAAGCATGGTCAGGACATAATCTTTGTAAATGGCACCATCTACAGTTCCACGAAATGTATCACACGCTTCCCAAACTGCATTGTTAATTTCATCTTGTTTAATTTGAGAAGTCATTTCATTTATCCATATTCTGGTTTGATATTTTTTGTGCGAATGCCAATAGCTGTTTTTCTCTGTTGTCAATTAATCGTGTCATAAGCTTGCGCTCTTTTTGTGCTGCTTTCCAAAAATTGACGATTGTTTGTTGTTCTTCAATATCGGGTAAAAAAATCTGCAAACTCTCCAAGGTGGAGCGCGAGATATTTTTCATTGCAGAACCGTAAGAGTGATTTTTCAAATAGTTTTGAGAAGGTTTTTGATTAATTTGCCATGTGATGAATTCAGGTAAAATTTTATTGGTGTCTGTTATTGTAATTACAAAAAACTGAGGCCCACAAACTGCCTTCTCAGGGGGATTATTGACTGAGAAAGCGTGCGTATTGCTTCCACGAGCAAAAAATAGAATATTTCCATTTTTCAATAGTCTTGGTTGACGCTTTGTGGGCAGACTTACTTTGGCCACGCTGTGCCAACTAATTTCATAATCCCCATTCAGATCCTTGGCTGAAACAAAATACGCATCGCCCTTTGGCAAGCTTTCAAGTGATCCACGAAGAGGGAAGCCTGCGGAAATATCGGCGATATCGCCAAGCTTTATGGAAATGTTTGCATAAACTATCATGACGCAATAAATAGTAGAGACTTGCAAAATAGTCAAGAATTTTTTATTGCGTAAGTGTTAATTACGCAATTTTAATGGCTTTTTAAAAGGTTTAGTGAAGGCAAGTGTTTTCGTGTAATCCCAATATAATCCGTTGAAACGGGTTTATTCTGTGTCTTATGCAACTGATTAATTTCATAACTTTCTTCCGCATGGATTTTGAAATCTGTTGTATGCCTTGTCCCAGCCACATATATTAGGTGCTGATCCATTGATTTTGTCACGAGTAGCCAAGTTTTATCAACGGTGGCAACTTGGGATTTGTGGATGGTGACGGCATAGCCATG
Organism: Hyphomicrobiales bacterium; assembly: GCA_011524605.1. GTDB lineage: Bacteria > Pseudomonadota > Alphaproteobacteria > Rhizobiales > WTKA01 > WTKA01. Next base: position 16,020 of record WTKA01000038.1, read on the forward strand.
ATCGAGATGATTATACTGGTTGATATCAATCTGTATTGGTTTTGACTTTTCATCATCGGGCTGAACGGTTAGGAATGAGGGCGTTGCATTAATGACCGTGCCAAGTGTTCCATTCTTGACACCAAGTTCATTATCATTTTTGGTGAAGAGCACACGGTCGCCCTTGGCAAATTTCTTCATGCCACTTGCGGTATTATAAGTAAATTCGATGTCTTTTCAGATCAGGCTTTCAGTGAGTAATTTTGCCCTTACGGTTTGATTGAGCTTTGCTACATCCGTACGACGATGGGCTAAAATCAATCGAGAGGATTGCTTGTGTTTTTCATCATCGGAATAACCATATCGTTCATTGAACATCTATTTGACCGAGCTGTTCCCCTTTAGATCAGCCATATAATCGTCAACTAATAATTCAATAGCTTCATCTGTGCTGGTGGCCTTGTTGATGTAGCCTTTATTCTCATAGGCTTTCAGAGCGGTTTCAATATTCCCATTCGCAAAATCCATGGAGACTTGACGTTGCCAGTCTTGGGTTTGACGACGAATTTCTGTGATCTTGGCTGAGCTGGTGATGTCTTCAATCGCTTTAAATGCCCCACCAGCAGCAATGGGCTGTAGTTGACTACTATCACCCACCAGTACAATCTTCGCGCCCGCTTGTTCAATTTTAGATAAGAAATACTGCAGTTGCTTTGAGCCGACCATGCTAGCCGCATCAATAACAAATACATCATTAGAGGTAAGATGATGACGTTCTTGCTTGTTTTCCCAGAGATATTGATAGGAATGAAGTGTACGGCTTTGGATGCCAGAACTCTCTTGCAAGCCTGCAGCAGCTTTTCCGGCCAATGCCGCGCCATGCACTTTATACCCTTGCGCTTCCCAAGCGCGCCTTGCGGCTTTGAGGGCAGTAGATTTACCTGCGCCGGCATACCCGATTAAGGTAGCAAGCCTTTCTTAACCCGTCATATGTTTGATCGCATTGATTTGTTCATCACTTAACACCCCACCAAATTTTTCTTGTAATTCATTATTTTGATCTGCAATGGCATCATTTATAAAATCCGAATGCACACCATGGGGTTGATCCTGATAGAGCGCTTTTGTGCTATCCATCATTTCTCGTTCAATATTGATCATCGTGCGGGTGGAGAAATAGGCGTCGGAGTCTATCGACTGTTGCGATGCTGAATCAATCGGTTGCAAGCGTACCAATTCTTTATCTGATAAGACAGCATGCAATACCGCCTGAAACTCATGCGGATCATCAATATATTTATTCAATTCACGGGCAATATCTTTTTCAGCAAAGACGCTGTCATGCTGGGTTAAACGCTCTGGGATTAAAGTGGGGTTATGAAGCAGAATTTCTGCATTGCGTGACGCAGCTTGTTTTCGGTAATCGGTATTATCTCCGATGGATTGGAGAGATTGTAACTCATTTGCATGATGATCAAAGAATGAGGCCAATTCTTTGCGCAGGAATTTAACTGCAATATTTAGGCGATCATTGATATTCTTCTTTTCTTTATAAAGCTGTCTTGTTTGTGCCAGCCGTCAATCCGATAGTTGATCGTATTCTTCTTCATGCTTTGATCGTAACTCTCTGATTTTGGTGTGAATAGTGTTGCGATGATGAGTGGCAAAGCCAGAGATGACCTGCCATTTTGCTCGAAATTTAGAATGTGAATGCAAGGGTAATTGTTGACAGAGATCACGTAGTTCTTGCGCATGACGATCCATCATCTCTGATCGAAGTGTTTTAAATTTTGACTTTAATGTCTCACGCTTGGTTTCAAATACACTTAAACCCTCATCTAGGGATGATAGGACATTGGTTTGTTTTACGTGGTAATGATGGTCTTTCTTGCAATCCAGTTCATTTCATATCTCTGTCACAGATGGCAGATCATTAGGATTACCAAGGCGGGCTTTCAGCTCTTTGGATTTAACACCGAGCCAGCGAGAGAGGGAATAGACTTCCCCTGTATGATCAATCGCTACAAAGCCCCGCCGATCTCCATATGCCAGAAATCAGCTTTGTTCTTTAAGAGCGTGGATAAAAGCGGATTTTGTGTCTGATTTTTGCCAGCAACTTATAAGCAGTGATTTCAGCTGTTTGGGATCAATATTCTGCCGTTGGGCTTGGTGATATTCTACATGGCCATAATTCAGCGGATCACGATTGTCTTGATCTTCATAGCCTTTGGGTAAGTCCCAGCCATATTCTAAAAATAATTCACGGCTGATCCGATTAAGCTTGGATTTAAAATGCGACATGCGCATGACGGCGGCCTGCCTTTTCATGAAAGACAATGGCGCGGGGTTGACCCACCAGTTTTAAAGCCTGTTCAATCTCATTAATTGCAGCTTCAAACCCTTGTGTGCTTACAAAAGACTTTTCTAGTGGATTAAGGCTTAGAGAAAATAAATACTGCCGACAGCGCGTGCCTTTGGCCATGGCTTCGGTTTCTTTAAATGCGCCATACAATGTATCAGCCATAAAACCGCGCACATCATGAAGATCTACACGGTCATTATATGTTACATTCATCTAACGATAAAATCTCATGGAAAAATGAGTAGAGTCGTATATTTGTACCAAAGCCTATTTTTTCATCTCATTGCTACAAAAATACACATTCTTTATTTATGGGAATTATATGAAAAAACATCTTTAAAGTTAGAAAAAAGAATGATATCTCAAAAGGTGCCCGAATATACTCTTTTTAGGAGATGCTGCCCTGCCTCTTTTTAACGCAAAAACCATTTATCACCTTGTCTATCAGCTCTTTGAGCTAACGGAAGAGGAAATTCAATTGCTCGAGGAAAATATCTAATGCAGCAACGTCCTTTTACCTTACGTGTTTTTTTCCCTCATGGCGACCCTGACGGCGTTCGTATCATCGAAGATCATAACTGGACAGGGCAAGCAATATGCCTCAGCCGAGATGATGTGTCAGAACCGGAGCGTTTGAAAGAAATTGGCCTGGAATCACAAGCAGGTCTTTACTTTCTAATCGGTGACATCGACCCAAATATCTCCGATAGTGAACATAGCAATCAAATTTATGTTGGTGAAACAGATAATTTACTGGGGCGTTTGTCAACACATGCGAGTAAATCAAAAGGAAAAGATTTTTGGTACCGAGCTATCTGTTTTCTCTCAACTAAGGGAACTCTGAATAAAGCGCATTGTCTTTGGATTGAACATCGGTTGATCGAGCGCGCCAAAAGCGTCAATGCGACGAGCTTACAGAATAATGATAATGGCAGTGATCCTAATCTAACCCTATCGGAACAAGCCGACTGTGATTTTTTCTTAGAAAAAATCTATCAGATTTTGCCACTGGCTGGCATTTCGGCGTTTGAAGAAAAACAAATTGTTAAAAGCCAAACAATTGTGAGGCCAAAAACTAAAACAAAATCAAGCAATGCTAATATTAAAAATATGCTTGTTGTTCCCGCGCGAGATAGCGGATTTAACGATGTTTTTCTCGATGAGAATTGTTGGCATGCTATTCGTATTCACAAAGATCGGCAAGCAGACCTAACCCACATCGCGGCCTATCGTGTGGGTAAAATCCGTGCTATCACACATTATGCTGAGATCAAAGAAATTGTACCAATCGGAAGCGAAGGTAAATTCAAAGTCAATTTCAAGAAACCGGCTATTGCGTTAGATAATCCTATTAAATATAGAACTGGAATTGATGCAACCCTGCAAGCGTCACGCTATGCACGATCTGATAAATTGTTTTCAGCGAAAAATTTAGCTGAACTATTTGAAGATCATACCAAAGACGCTTCTGATTAAGCAAAAACACTTTACCTTACCTGCCTCTTTCCGGAACTTCGGTAGAAATATCCGGGATTTCTATCTTTTATATGTTCACTCTCACCTGAGTTCGCTTCGCTCACCACAGGGAGGGCGCGCAACAAAAGTTGCGGCGCATAGTCATGCGCTCTGGTGGCTATAAAAAACAAAAAGTGTGTAGCTAGCTCAAGGCACTTCGAACGACTTGCGCGTCTAGCGCAACCTTAGCGGCGCATGCATATTTAAAGATTCCCATTAAGTGCGACTGCACGTCGGAGCTTATGCTCCGCCAGCACGGAGGCGTTGCCATTTAAGGCAACTGCCGTGAGTGCAATTTAAAAGACCGCATCATGTGCGGGGGAAAGTCTGTTGTTAGTTTTAGGCACTTTGGGCGACTTGCGCGGCTAGCGCAACAAAGGACTTGCGAGCAAAGTCCAGCGCAGCCTTAGCGGCGCATGAGTAAGCAATTTACGTAGTAAATGCGCAATGACGGCAGCTAATTTTCGTAAGAAAAATAGCGAGAGGAGCGTATTTAAAAATTCCCATCAAGCGCGGGAAAAAAATTAAAAAATCTATTTATCAAGCGTTGGTACATTTTCAGGCATAACGAGACCTGCAGAAATAACCAGCTTTGCTGCTTCTTCAACGCTCATATCGAGATAAATCACATCTTTTTCAGGCACGAATAATAAAAAACCTGACGTTGGATTAGGCGTTGTTGGCAAAAATACACTCAGCATTTTATCGCCTGTGTCTAATTTTTCCGCAACCTCCCCTTTTGCTGGCGTTGCGATGAAAACAACGGCCCACAACCCTTCTCGAGGATAAGGGATGATGGCAGCCTGTTGAAAGCTTGCTGAATTTTCATTCATCACTGTTTCAATGATTTGCTTGAATGTTTTATAAATAGATCGAACAAGGGGCATCCGATCAACAAGCCTTTCACCCCAATTTATAATTGTTCTGCCAAATAGATTAGCCGTGATAAAACCCAGCATAATCAAAATTGTCACCACAAAAACTAATCCAACACCGGGGATGGAAATAGGTAAATAGGTATCAGGGTTATATATATCGGGAATCCATGGCTTAAACCATTTATCAGTTAATGTAACAACAAACCAGATGATATAAAGTGTTGCGCCCATTGGCGCCGCAACGATAAAGCCAGTAAAAAGATAGTTTCTTAGCCGTGCTAGCAGACCGGGTCTAGTCTTTTTACTATTCTCTGATTTTGTCATCTTAACCTCTTTAAGATACATAAAGCTTTACAATGTTGCTTTGAGCGACATATTAAACATTAACCATATGTTGAAAGTATATTGCATGATTTTCAATAGAGAGTATAGATGTAATGAGGCTTTTTTGGGGAAAATATAATGATAAAATTTTATAAATCAAAACACTCCCCCTTCGCCTATATTTGGCGTAGCATCTTATTTATTTTGGGTTGCCTTGCCGTTATATTAGGCATTATTGGTATCTTCTTACCCGGCTTGCCAACAGTTGTTTTTTTCTTGCTTGCAGTATATTGCTTTAGTCGCTCATCTAAAAGGCTAGAAAACTGGATCTTAACCCATCCTTTATTTGGCCCTGGTGTGATTGCTTGGCAACAGCATGGCGTCATATCAAAAAAATCAAAACGTCTCGCTATAACAATGATTTGCTTAAGCTATGCCTGCATGCTTTATTTTGCCCAGCCAAAACTTTGGCTCGCACTTTTAGTCGCTGGCATTTTACTGTGCGTGGCGACATTTATCCTGACAAGACCAAGCGCACCTAGGTCAAGCATTTAGAGGCTGGTAAATTGCATAAGCGCGCTTTTCGAAAGAAGTTGCAAACAGTGAGAAAAATTTATCAAAAGCTTTACCCACAATGGCCTCTAACATTTTTGATGAAAAACGATAATCAAGATTAAATATAACCTTACAACCGCCATCTTGCTGGCTTTCAAACGTCCAATTATTTTCAAGGTGAGAGAATGGACCTGAAATCAGATGAGTTATTACTTCAAATTTTTCCGCATTCTCTAATATTTGGCAACACATCGTTTCTTTAATAAGCTTGTAGCCAACTGTCATTTCAGCAACGCTAACCGTTTTGTCAGCACGTTCTTTTTTGCTTTTGACAATTAAAGAACTGCAATAAGGCAAAAATTCAGGATATTTTTCCACATCGATAACAAGCTGATACATTTGCTCAACTGTGAAAGGCAAAATTATTTCATGATGAATTTCTGTCATAAATAGCTCTAACAAACAAAAAATAAAATCTTATATTCCGCATATTAATACGCAAAGAAACGTTTAACTTCATTTTTCATATAATGATTTATATATAAAACTTCAACTCATTTTGATTTTTGAGCATTTGCAGCTCTATTTTGTTTAAGCCGCGCAAAATCATCCCCTGCATGGTGGGAAGAACGCGTAAGTGGCGTTGCCGAAACCATCAAAAATCCTTTTGAATAAGCAATTGTCTCAAGAGCTTTAAATTCCTCTGGCTTCATAAAGCGTTCAATTTTGGCATGCTTACGCGTTGGCTGTAGATATTGGCCAATTGTGATGAAATCAACATCAGCTGAGCGCAAGTCATCCATCAATTGCAGAATTTCTTCTCGCGTTTCACCTAAACCAACCATAATGCCTGATTTTGTAAAAATTTCGGGATCTTGTTCTTTAACTTTTTGTAACAGACGTAAAGAATGGAAATATCGCGCGCCCGGGCGGATTTTCAGATATTTTGAAGGAACAGTCTCAAGGTTGTGATTAAACACATCTGGTTTTGCCTCAACAACTGCTTCTAAAGCCCCTTGTTTACGCAAAAAATCAGGTGTTAAAATTTCAACAGTTGTTTGCGGGGCTGCTTTTCTAATCTCTTGAATAAGCTTGACGAAATGATCCGCACCGCCATCACTTAAATCATCCCTATCAACTGATGTGATAACTGCATGATCAAGCCCCATTTTAGAAATAGCATCAGCAACTTTCCACGGCTCATCAGGATCAAGCGCTGCTGGAATTCCTGTTTTAACATTACAAAAAGCACAAGCGCGCGTGCAAGTATCTCCCATAATCATGAAAGTTGCGTGCTTTTTCTCCCAACATTCACCAATATTAGGGCAACCGGCCTCTTCACACACAGTAACAAGGCCATGTTCCGCTACAATGGATTTTGTCTCACTATATTTTTTTGAAACAGGTGCCTTTACTCTAATCCAGTCTGGTTTTCGTAAAATCTCTGTATCTGGCTTATGTTCTTTTTCTGGATGACGTGGGCGCACATCTTTTTTAACATTAGAGCGATGCGTTGTGTCAATTATTGTAGCCATAGTAAAATCTGCTTTTGCGATGTTTCGTAAAAATAAGCTGCGCGAATAAAAGAACCTAACCAATGTATATAAGATTGATTAAACTAATTACTAACCTGTAGCTCTCCCTTGAAATCAATAAATAATCAAGAGAGAGACAAGCTATTTACGCAGCTTAATAAAATATAGGACATTCATAAAAAAAGTCCAAATATTACATATGGATTACACGACCGTAAGCGTCCATAACACTCTCATGCATCATTTCAGAAAGCGTTGGGTGCGGGAAGACAGCATTGATAAGATCTTCTTCTGTCGTTTCCAAATTCATAGCAACAACAAAACCTTGAATAAGCTCTGTCACTTCAGCACCAACCATATGCGCGCCTAGTAATTCACCTGTTTTAGCATCAAAAATTGTTTTGATCATGCCATCAGGCTCACCAAGTGCAATCGCTTTACCATTGCCTGTGAAGTTAAAACGACCAACTTTGATATCACGACCTTCTTCTTTTGCTCGTTTTTCTGTCAGTCCGACAGAAGCAACCTGCGGGTGGCAATAAGTACATCCTGGGATCTTATTTTTATCCATTGCGTGAGCATGTTTGCCTGCAATTGTTTCAACACAAATAACACCTTCATGCTCTGCCTTATGTGCCAACATAGGAGCGCCAGCAACATCACCAATAGCGTAAATGCCATTAACGTTTGTACGACCGAAATCATCAATGACGATACAGCCGCGGTCTGTCTTTACACCGAGCTTATCAAGGCCTAGGCTATCAATATTGCCTTGGACACCAACAGCCGAAATAAGTTTATCTGCTTTTAGCGTTTGTGTTTTGCCTTTTTTATCTTCGACAGTCGCCGTTATACCAGCTGCACCATTTTCAACCTTGGCCACTTTAGAACCAGTTAAAATTTTCATACCAGTTTTTTCAAGCTGCTTTCGGGCCAGCTTAGAGATTTCCTCATCTTCAACAGGCATAATTTGATCCATCAGCTCAATAACTGTGACCTCAACACCCATCGTTTGATAGAAGCTCGCAAATTCAATACCAATTGCACCAGAACCCATAACAATTAAAGATTTCGGCATTTCTTTGGGCACCATTGCCTCGAAATATGTCCAGATATTCTTGCCATCAGGCTCGATACCCGGAATTACACGAGGTCTTGCACCTGTCGCTATAATGATGTGCTTAGCCTTATAATCGCCCTCACCTAATACGCCTTTTGGCACTGGATTTTGCGGCTCTACAACTGGCTTGCTTGATTTTGAAACCTTCACGGTTCCAGCAGTTGGAATGGTTGCTTCACCCCAAATCACATCTACTTTATTCTTTTTAAGAAGATAAGAAACACCGCCGTTTAGCTGTTTTGATACGCCGCGTGAACGACCGACAACTTTTGAAGCATCAAATGTAATATCTTTTGCAGATAAGCCATAAGCATCAGCATGCTGCATGTAATGATAGATTTCTGCTGAGCGCAATAGTGCTTTTGTAGGAATACATCCCCAATTCAAACAAATGCCACCTAAATGTTCGCGTTCAACGACAGCAGTTTTTAATCCAAGTTGTGCCGCACGAATAGCAGCAACATAGCCGCCAGGACCACCGCCAATTACGATGATATCATAAGATTGAGCCATAAAGGCCTCCCAAATTTTAAATTCATATAGATAAAACAATACCCAGCTTGAAGACTGGGTATTATAAAAGCACTTAAACTAGCATGCCCATTGGGTTTTCAATAAAGCCTTGGAAAGCTTGCAGCAATTGAGCGCCTAGCGCACCATCAACAGCTCTATGATCTACCGATAAGGTCACTGTCATCACTGTCGATGCTTTTACTTCACCATCCACGATAGAAGGCACTTGACGGCCTGTACCGACAGCTAAAATAGAACCATGTGGCGGATTTACAATCGCAGAAAACTCTTTCACCCCAAACATACCAAGGTTAGAAACGGCAGATGTTCCACCTTGATATTCCTCAGGCTTCAGCTTGCGATCACGCGCTCTTTTGGCCAAATCTTTCATTTCTTTAGAAATTGTAGAAAGCGTTTTTGTTTCAGCAGCACGAATAATAGGCGTAATAAGACCACCAGGAATAGACACCGCAACACCAACATCAGCATGTTTGTGAAGGATCATATTATCATCCGTCCATGACGCATTCGCTTCAGGCACTGCATTAAGGGCTAAAGCATGCGCTTTAATCACCATGTCATTGACTGAAATTTTATAGGCAGGCTTGCCATCAACTTCAGGCGCACCACTATTAAGCTGCTTGCGTAATGCTAATAAGGCATCAAGCTGACAATCAACTGATAAATAGAAATGCGGGACTTGCTGCTTTGATTCAGTCAAGCGACGCGCAATCGTTTTACGCATCCCATCATGAGGAACAAGTTCATAATGATCTTTATTAAAGAGTTTCAATGTTTGCGCATCATCTGAAGAGGATGCAGCAGGAGCAGCTGCCTTTGGCGCAGGTGCAGCAGCAGCTTTTGGTGCCGCTGTTGCATTTTCAACATCAGCTTTAACAATGCGGCCATGCGGACCTGAACCTGCAATAGCTACAAGGTCTAATCCTTTTTGTTCGGCAATGCGACGTGCAAGCGGAGAAGCAAAAATACGCTTACCGTCTTTTTGACCAGCTGCAGGTGCTGGCGTTACAACTGCCGCACTTGCAGCAGGCGCTTCTGCCTCTGCAGCTTGCGCTACAGGTGCCGCTGTCGCCGCTGGTGCATCAGAAATTGCCGATGCATCTTCACCATCAACAAGCAGAGCTGCAATTTGTGTATTTACAGCGACATCTGCAGTGCCTTCAGCAACAAATATTTTGCCAACAACACCTTCATCAACAGCTTCAACTTCCATTGTAGCTTTATCAGTTTCGATTTCAGCGATGACATCACCAATTTCAATCGTGTCGCCTTCTTTAACATGCCATTTGGCAAGATTACCGCTTTCCATAGTAGGAGATAGAGCGGGCATTAAAATTTCTACTGGCATTTTTTACTCCAGAAAATAAATCAAAATCTATGAATAATAGGACTTATTCAATTGCTATTTATAAGTTACCGCACGAACTGCATCGATTACATCTTGTACAGTCGGAAGGGCGAGCTTTTCAAGATTTGCTGCATAAGGCATAGGCACATCTTTACCAGTCACACGCACAACCGGCGCATCTAAATAATCAAAAGCATTTTCCATAATTTGTGCAGAAACTTCAGAGGCAACAGAAGATTGTGGCCATCCTTCTTCAACAACAACACATCGATTTGTCTTTTGTACAGAAGCAACAACTGCAGGAATATCCATTGGGCGAATAGTACGCAAATCAATAATTTCTGCAGAAATACCCATCTCAGCTAAAGCATCAGCAGCACCAACAGCATATGTCATGCCGATACCCCAAGAAACCAACGTTACGTCTGTTCCTTCACGGTGCAAGCGCGCCTTACCGATTGGCAGAACAAAATCATCTCCCTCAGGCACATCAAAACTTTGACCGTAGATAATTTCATTTTCCAAGAAAACAACAGGGTTTGGATCGCGGATAGCTGCTTTTAACAAGCCTTTTGCATCAGCTGCTGTGTAAGGTTGAACCACCTTAAGGCCAGGAACATTGCTATACCATGCAGCATAATCTTGTGAGTGCTGCGCGCCAACACGTGCAGCTGCACCATTAGGCCCACGAAATACGATTGGGCAACCAAGCTGACCGCCACTCATATAAAGTGTTTTTGCAGCTGAGTTAATAATATGGTCAATCGCTTGCATTGCAAAGTTAAATGTCATGAATTCAACAACAGGGCGCAAACCTAAAAAGGCTGAACCAACTGCAATACCAGCAAATCCATGCTCTGTGATCGGTGTATCATAAACACGTTTTGCGCCAAATTCATCTAGCAAGCCTTGAGTGATTTTATAAGCGCCGTTATATTCAGCAACTTCTTCACCCATGACATAAACTTGATCATCTTTGCGCATTTCTTCAGCCATTGCATCACGCAATGCTTCTCGCACTGTCATTTGCTTTATCGTAGCGCCTGCAGGGAACTCATTTGAAACAGCCGCTTGAGCAGAAACAGTTGGCGTTGCTGCTACAGTTGCTGCAACGGTTGCAGTTTCTTGTTGTGCTGACGTATCACTTGAAGAAGAAGTACTAGAGACTTCTATCGCATCAATATTTTCGCCTTCAGCTGCTAAGATAGCAATAACGCTGTTAACAGCAACATTCTCAGTGCCTTCTGGAACAACAACTTTACCAAGAACGCCTTCATCAACAGCTTCAACTTCCATAGTTGCTTTGTCTGTTTCTATTTCTGCAATAACGTCACCAATTTCCACGCTATCGCCTTCAGATTTTAGCCATTTTGCTAACTTGCCTTCTTCCATCGTAGGTGAAAGAGCCGGCATTAAAATTTCAATTGTCATGATTTATCTCCTCCAAGCCTTTATGCGTCAATTAAAATGTCAGTATAAAGCTCAGATGGATCTGGCTCAGGGTTTGTTTTCGCAAATTCTGCTGATTCAGCAACGACTTCTCGGATATCTTTATCAACTTGCTTTAACTCTTCTTCCGTTTTCCAGCCATTCGCAATAATACGCTCTTTCACCATATCGATAGGGTCGCGTTCACCCTTCATTTTTTGAACTTCTTCTTTTGCCCTATATTTAGCAGGGTCAGACATTGAGTGACCACGGTAGCGATAAGTGACTGCTTCTAAGATATAAGGACCGTTGCCAGAACGTGCATAATCAAGTGCTCTTTCGGCAGCAGCATACATGGCACGAACATCCATACCATCAACTTGCTCGCCTGGAATATCAAAACTCTTGCCGCGCTCAGATAGATTTGTGTTTGAAGAGTGGCGAGCAACAGAAGTACCCATGCCATATTTATTATTTTCAATCACGTAAACAACAGGCAAAGACCAGAGCTTAGCCATATTAAAGCTCTCATAAACCTGACCTTGGTTAGAAGCACCATCGCCCATATAAGTGACACTCACTTTACCATTTTCGTTATAATGGTTAGCGAATGCAAGACCTGTTCCTAAGGAAATTTGCGCACCAACAATACCATGACCACCAAAGAAGTTTTTCTCTTTAGAGAACATATGCATAGAACCGCCTTTACCGCGAGAGTAACCACCTTCACGTCCTGTCAGCTCTGCCATAACGCCGTTTGCTTCCATGCCACAAGCAAGCATATGACCGTGATCACGATAAGCGGTGATGACTTGATCACCTTCAACTTGCGCCATTTGCATGCCTGTTACAACTGCTTCTTGCCCAATATATAAGTGGCAAAAACCACCGATTAGACCCATACCGTAAAGCTGACCCGCCTTTTCTTCAAAACGGCGAATAAGAAGCATGTCATGATATGCTTTCAAATCTTGCTCTTGAGTAAATTCTGCAATCGTTAAATTATCGCCTGTCTTCTTAGCTGAAGCCTGCGACGGAGTAGGTTTGGCCTTAGTCGTTCTAGCGCCCATATGATCCTCTTAATTTGTCGTTTCCATCATTATATTTATAATTTTTACTTGTTTATCATATATATACATACTTCCGTTACGGAAAAAATGAATAACAGATATGCATTTTTATATGATCAATATGTTTTCATACTCTAAACTGCCAGCAGAATATAGTATCTATTCTAGATTATATTAATCCAAAATCTGAACTATTAGCTCATCGTCTTTTATTTTTGCAGATAAATCACGCGCGCGCTCGTCTAATAAATCAAGGTCAAGCTGGTCAGCTCTCATAAGAGAATTACGGCGTTCCCAATTCTCGCGCGTTTGGACAAGATTTTCATGTTCATAATTTAAAGAAGCAACCCGCTTTTCAAGCTGAATGCGGGTTAAATAACCTCTATTGCCATGATAACCATGGAACCCAAAGTAAATGAGTATGCAAATGCACACACATGGAATTTTTAACCGATGGTACCAGATAGACCACATGAAAAGCTCATAATTTAATAAAATCCTATATATTTTTAAGCGTTAAGCCTTAATGCTTTGTGAGGAGATATAGTTAATTTTTCATTTTAAACAAAGTAACATGCCAAGCATCAGGCTTTAACGACTGATACTTGGTTAAATCTTGCAAAAAAATCTAGACCCTGAGCTAAAAAAGGCATTATGTTAGAAATTTCAAATAATGTTAAGGACGGCGTTGTGGCCGCTGTCCTTTATGATGACCATGACGAGGTCTTTCTCTTCTCATCTCTCTTCCGCCGCCTCTGTTAGCCCCATTACCAAAACTGCTATCTGCGTCGCCCCACAAGCAGCGCGGAAAAAAAGGATAGCTATTTGTAGCAAAATAAACAAATTTGCCATTCAAAGTACCACCATTACATTCATCTAATGTATTAGATCCTCCAACATAAACATAGTCTTGTATATAAGTCCCATCATGAGCCCCACCAGGAGCTGTGGGGCGTGTGCCTGATTTTAAAGCCCAGCCTGATTTTACAAGGTCTCCGACATAGTGAATTTCAAATCCATCCGCAGCATATGCGACAAGGCTATCTTTCTTTGAGGATAAAAGCCCAGAGCTTGACGTGCCATGATAATGATATAGGCCTGTGTTATCGACGTGACCGTATGCATTATCAATACCAAGCGTTTGCTTTGCGCCCATGCCTTCTAAATTCCATCCCGAGCTACGATCACGACTATGCCCTCTCTTAGAACTTGCATCATACCAATCCGCTGTACCGGGGCGAATAATAATGCCATTTAACCCAACACCAATGGAACCACGCTGATTTTTTGCAGTGCTATTTTTTACTGGATTTGCAGGAAAACATACTTTTGTATTTTGGGTTTTAAATGAATTTGGATTGCCTGAGTTTGGAAATGTACCAATTGGGTGATTGGGAACACCGTTAGAATTTACGCAGACTTTATTGCCTGTCTTGCTAAAACTGACTTCATTATTTGCAGAAACAGACCCCGCATATTGTAATAAGAGTAAAGAGGCTAAACTGAATTTAATAATCGGGAATTTCATCTTTTAAATCCTTAAAATTATTTTAGACCCTTCGAAGGGTCATCTATTTGGCTATATTATATATTCTGCTATTTATAATTTATCAGTATGCAAAAAATGTCGACTTAACAATTTTTAATATAGCTTATCATTTTGTAATAAATATGATC
>WTKA01000038.1:30444-33108 GCA_011524605.1 Hyphomicrobiales bacterium
AAATGTCGACTTAACAATTTTTAATATAGCTTATCATTTTGTAATAAATATGATCCTTCGCGCCCAAATTGGCTGATAGCATTTAATTTCTGTATCGAAAATGATAAAACTATTGAAAACAATCCGAATAAATGCTTTACCAAAAGAAATTATTCTTAACACATAGTTAGAGTTTTATACCATGTTAAATATCTTTGATATTGCAGTCCTTGCTATTATTCTAATCTCTGGCCTAATAGCTATGCCTCGCGGCTTGTTTAAAGAAGTTTTTTCCTTATTAAACTGGGGGATCGCGGCTTTTGCGGGCTTTCATGGGGCAATTGAATTTGGCCCTATGCTAGCACCAAAATATATTCAAGATCCGCGCATTGCGATTATTGTAGCGGGTGTTTGTACGGCAATTTTCACTTTTATAATCATCACGATGATTACATCAAAAATTTCCAATGCTTTATTAAATAACCCCCTTGGCATAATAGATCGTTTATTAGGGCTAGCTTTTGGCTTAGCTCGTGGTGTTATTATTGTCGTGCCAAGCTATTGGCTTTTAAGGAATTTTATTAGTGAAGACACAAGCCCTTATCTCGTAGCACAAGCGACAAAACCTTATTTAGAAATGGGTCGTGATTGGATTGCCAGCAACGAGCCCTATTTTAAAGATCAACTCTCTATGTATTTTGACCGTATCAATGAAATTATCAGTAAAATCACAAATGTGATGGAAAATCCTAATAATTAAGTAAGGTCACTGCTTTTCCTTTTCATATAAGGAAAAAAAATATATATAAATCACTTTGATTCATGAGCTAGATATCGGAGTTTTTACTGTTATGAAATATGATGCCAGAACCGATAGATATCATGAGGAATGTGGTGTATTTGGTGTATTCGGGCTTGAAGAAGCTTCTTTAAAGACAGCTCTTGGCCTGCATGCTTTACAGCATAGAGGACAAGAATCGGCTGGCATTGTCACCTATGACGGCAAACAATTTTTCTCAGAGCGCCATATGGGGCTTGTAGAAGGCCATTTTACTAAACGAAATGTCCATGAATTTTTGCAAGGCAATAATGCAATTGGGCATGTGCGCTATTCAACAACTGGTGAAACGACATTACGTAACGTTCAGCCCTTATTTGCAGAATATGCAAAAGGTGGCTTTGCTATGTGCCATAATGGGAATATTACTAACGCATTAGACTTGAGGCGCCGATTAATTGCAGAGGGATCTATTTTTCAAACAACTTCTGATTCAGAGGTCATACTGCATTTAATGTCCAATTCTAAGGGCAAGACAATCGTAGATCGTCTCATTGATGCTATTTCTCACATTCAAGGTGCTTATTCTTTAGTTGCCTTAACGCCGAAAAAGCTGATGGGCGTTCGTGATCCTTATGGCATTCGCCCACTAGTATTAGGCAAACTCGATGGTAAATATATATTAGCCTCAGAGACATGTGCCCTAGACATTGTTGGCGCAAAATTCATAAGAGACATTGAAAATGGTGAAGTTGTTGTCATCACAGAAGAAGGCTTAAAAAGCTATAAACCCTTTGCGCCAAAGCCGCTTCGTCCTTGTATATTTGAGTATATTTATTTCTCCCGCCCTGACTCCATAGTAGGCGGAAAAAGCGTTTATGACGTTCGTAAGCGTATGGGTATGGAGCTAGCTAAAGAATCTCATCCAGAAGTTGACGTCATTGTCCCAGTTCCTGACGGTGGCGTTCCTGCAGCCATGGGCTATTCTGAACAAAGTAAAGTACCTTTTGAACTGGGCATCATTCGCAATCACTATGTGGGTCGTACATTTATTCAACCAGATCAAGAAACACGAAGTCTAGGTGTTGGTCGCAAACATAATGCAAATAAAGCCGTTGTTGAAGGTAAGCGCGTTTTACTTGTTGATGATAGCCTTGTTCGCGGCACAACTTCTATGAAAATTGTGAAAATGATGCGGGACGCAGGGGCAAAAGAAGTCCATTTCCGCGTTTCCTCTCCTCCGATTAATCATTCTGATTATTATGGTATCGATACGCCATCTCAATCCGAATTAATGGCGCATAAATACAGCATCGAAGAAATCCGTGATTATATTCAAGCTGATAGCCTTGCTTATCTATCAGTGAATGGGCTTTATAAGGCCATGGGCTATGATTCACGCTCTGAAGAATTTCCACAATTTACAGATCATTGCTTTACGGGTAATTACCCAACAGAACTTACAGATCAAAAAATCTTTAAGTCAGAAGGCGTTGTTAATCCAATCCTCAAGGAATATCAAAAATGAGTGATATAAAATTAGCGCTCGTCACCGGGGCAACTAGAGGCATTGGATATTATACCGCTCTTACTCTTGCTAACAAGGGCTATCACATCATTGCCATCGGCAGAACGCAGGGTGCGCTTGAAGAATTAGATGATGAAATCCAAAAAAATGGCGGCTCAGCAACCTTAGTGCCACTTGATTTAACCGATTTTGAAGCCATTGACCGCATGGCTGCTTCCATTGCGCAAAGATGGGGTAAGCTAGATGCGCTCGTTGGTAATGCCGGCATATTGGGCAAGCTTATGCCTGTTGGGCATATGAAACCAGAGCTGTTTGATGAAGTGATTGCAACAAATCTAACAGCAAATTGGCGCCTACTCCGCGCTTTTGATCTCTTACT
>WTKA01000093.1 GCA_011524605.1 Hyphomicrobiales bacterium
TTTTAAAGATCGTATTCTTTATTAAGCTTTTCCATTACTTTTTGCGCGGCATCAATAACAGATGTGCCTGGCGGAAAAATTGCGGCTGCACCTTCATCGTAAAGCTTATCATAATCTTGAGGCGGGATGACGCCACCAATAATAATCATGATATCTTGCCGCCCTTCTTTCGCCAAGGCTGCCTTTAAAGCAGGAATAAGCGTTAAATGTCCTGCGGCAAGAGAAGAGACGCCGATGATATGAACATCATTTTCAATAGCAAGCCTAGCGGTTTCCTCTGGAGTTGAAAATAAAGCACCAATTTTTACTTTAAATCCAAGATCCGAAAAGGCAGAGGCAATAACCTTCTGCCCCCTGTCATGACCATCTTGCCCCATTTTTGCAATTAAAATATGAGGCGCTTTTTTTGTCTTTTCTGTAAAATTTTGCGCTTTAACATGAATAGCCTGTGCTTGCGGGTCATTGCTGCCAATAGAGTTTTTATAAACCCCTTCAATCATCGTGACATCTGCTTGAAACCGGCCAAATACCCTTTCCATAGCATATGAAATTTCGCCGACAGTTGCGCCAGCCCGTGCAGCATCCACTGCCCCTTCAAGTAAATTACCCTCTCCTCGCGCAATATTTTCAAGCTGCAATAAATAGCTTTGCACTTGGCTTTCGTCTCGGGTCTTTTTTAATAGCTCTAATTTTTCTATTTGTTCTTTTCTAACAGCAGAATTATCAACTTTTAATATATCAATTTTAGGCTCTATCTCTGGCTGATATTGATTAATGCCAATAATAGGCTGCTGCCCTATATCAATCCGAGCTTGAGCTTTTGCAGCGGCCTCTTCAATCCGCAACTTTGGTATGCCTTGCTCTATCGCCTTTGTCATTCCCCCTAAAGCTTCAATCTCTTGAAGATGCTGACGCGCTTTCTTGATTAAATCAGAAGTGAGCTGTTCAACATAATAGCTTCCCCCCCATGGATCAATAACCTGACATGTATCTGTTTCATTTTGAATGAATAGCTGCGTATTGCGTGCAATACGGGCTGAAAAATCTGTTGGCAAAGCCAATGCTTCATCAAGGGCGTTTGTGTGCAATGATTGTGTTCCGCCATGAGTTGCCGCAAAAGCCTCTATCGCTGTTCTGCCAATATTGTTGAATACATCTTGCGCTGTTAAACTCCAACCTGAAGTCTGGCAATGCGCTCGCAGCATGGAGGACTTTTCATTTTTTGGATCAAATTGAGCGATAAGATCATGCCATAAAACGCGAGCAGCTCTTAGCTTTGCCACTTCCATGAAATAATTCATGCCAATCGCCCAGAAAAAACTCAACCGAGGGGCAAAGAGATCAATATCTAATCCAGCTGATATCCCTGTTTTCACATATTCAAGGCCATTAGCAAGCGTGTAAGCAAGTTCTAAATCTTGCGTCGCACCTGCCTCTTGCATATGATAGCCTGAAATAGAAATTGAATTAAATTTCGGCATATATTGTGATGTATAGCTAAAAATATCTGATATAATGCGCATAGAAGGCTGTGGTGGATAGATATATGTATTGCGCACCATAAATTCTTTTAAAATATCATTTTGTATCGTGCCTGAAAGCTGCTCTTTTGATACGCCTTGCTCTTCAGCTGCCACAATGTAAAGGGCTAATATGGGAAGAACAGCGCCATTCATTGTCATAGAGACGCTCATTTGATCAAGTGGAATATCATTAAAAAGCGTGCGCATATCATAGATGGAATCAATGGCAACACCTGCCATGCCAACATCCCCCAGAACCCGAGGATGATCAGAATCATAACCACGATGCGTCGCTAAATCAAATGCAATAGAGAGGCCTTTTTGGCCTGCTTTCAAATTTCTTTTATAAAATGCGTTTGACTCTTTTGCCGTTGAAAAACCAGCATATTGGCGTATTGTCCATGGCTTATTTGTATACATGCTCGGATAAGGCCCACGCAAAAATGGAGCAAATCCTGGCATTGAATATTGTGCTTCAAAATTATCGAGATCTTCAAAGCGATATTTATTTTTTATAAATATCCCCTCAGGTGTTTCCCAGACAGGATCTAACCTATCCTGATCAGTATCTGTTGAGGATATAGAAGGGTCAAAATCAATCTCATTATAATTTATTTTTGACATAAGCACTCTTAGATAAATATATTTCTAAAGAGCATAGCTTTTTTTATAATAAACAACAATAGCCTAGAATTTTCACTTTCATAGGTTGAATAAAACTAATAAGCCTTTTCACTTATTTATTTTATCGACATCCCTCAAAAGTATATTTGAAAGATATTATGCAATTTTAAGGCGCCTTGGCTTATGAGGGCGTAAGTCTGCATCAACACCCTGGGCAATTTTCTCATTATGCTTTTTAAGCCAGTATAAAAACTCATCGGCTGGCAATGGCTTTGAAAAATAATAGCCTTGGAGTACATCACATCCCATATCAGTTAAAATCTTCAATTCTTCAGCTGTTTCTATGCCCTCTGCAACTGTTTTAATCTTAAGATTTTTCGCCATACCAAGTAGAGTAGAAATGACGGGTTTTGCTTCTGCTTTTGTATGTAAATTTTGTACAAAAGATTGATCTAACTTAACCGTATCAAATTCCATTTTAAAGAATTGACCAATATTAGAATAGCCTGTGCCAAAATCATCAATAGCAAATTTCACACCTTGTTTTCTTAAGGGTTCTAAAGAGCTTACAAATTTTTCTGATCCTGACATCGCCGAAGATTCTGTAATTTCTAGCTCTAGAAAATGTCCTGGCAAATTGACCCGCTTTAATACGGACAAAACATAACTTGGAAAATCACTATCAGTAAACTGCCTGTTGGCAACATTAACGCCAATGGGCACCTTAAACCCTGCATTTAACCACATACGCGACTGTTCGCAAGCTTTGCTCACTACAATATTGCCAATCTCATTAATAAGTCCTATTTCTTCTGCAATATGAATAAATTTTACAGGCGACACCATGCCCAATTCAGGGTGCTTCCATCTTATGAGTGCTTCAACACTTTTTAAACTATGGTCATGCGCATTGATGAGGGGCTGGTAGTAGATAATAAATTCTTGATTTTTAACAGCAGCCCGCAAATCGTTGCCAATCTCCATACGCTCTACAACTTTTTCATTCATACTAGGATGAAAAGTTCTAAATGTATTTTTACCAGCTTCCTTAGCACTATACATTGCAATATCAGCTGACTTAATCACTTCGGTTTCTGTCTTCCCATCATTGGGGAAAAAGGATAAACCAATACTTGCCCCAAGCGTAATTGGTCGCCCGCTAATATCAAATGGGTCTTTTAGCATTTCCAAAATAGCTTCGGCTATGGTCACTGCATCATGGGAAGAATTTATAGCATTGATATGAACAGTGAATTCATCGCCTCCCAAACGAGCAAGAATAACTTTTTCATTATCTCTCACATCCGAGAAAATACTATTCTTCCCCTTATTCAACGCAGGTGCTTCAAGGGTATAGCCTAAAGAAACAAAGAGCCCTTTTAATCGCTTAGCAAATTCAGATAATACAGCATCGCCCTTATCATGCCCATAGGTATCATTAACTTCTTTAAACCCGTCAAGATCAATATAAAATAAAACCCCTGTAATACCTGTTCCTAAAGATGTTTCTATAGCAGCTTTAAGCTGGGAAACCATACTTTCTCTCGAATGCAGGCCTGTGATTGAATCAACAAAAGCAAGATTATTAATCTGTTCAAATGTATTTCTTAAGTTGACAATCATGTGCTGAAAAGAACGTGAGAGAATGCCTATCTCATCTTTTTTCTTTGTTTCCAATTCAATATCTAAATAGCCTTCGGCAGCTAATGCAGTTGCTTGCGTTAAATAGTGTAAAGAGCCTAGCATTCTTTTACCAGCAACCATTGTGAAAGGAATTGAAAGTGCTAACAAGGTTAGTAATATAGTGATATTGCTTCGACTGAATAAAAGGCTCATCATGGATGGGGGTGTGTAATTTGAAACTATTAAATAGATAGATCCACCATTTACTGCCTCATTCATTGGCGTTGCGACAACGATATTATCATTAAGCTCAATGACTTGCGTCGTATCTGTGGATGCTGAAAATCCAGCAAAACGCCTTAACCGATTTAATGTTAATTCATCAAAGCTATCGCTCTTATAGCTGTCGGACAATTTCAAAACAATTGTTTCTTCATGCAAGGGTTCATAAATACCAGCAAAAGCTATATTATTCTCACTCAATATCTTGCTATTAAAAACAGGGGCAATATCATTGCCGAGCATAAACTTTGCCGAAGCAATTTGACTGATATTTTTTGCAAAATTTACAAGATGATTAACATATATAGCGCGCGATTTATCTTTTTCAGTATTCATATTTAGAATGAAGGCGAAAAGTGCAGCACCGACAACAATAGCTGTTGTATAAATAACAAATTGCGTTGCTAGACTTCTTGTCCATACAACCCATTTGACTATAAGTTTTTCGATAAAGCTTTTATACATAAATTACCCCTTGAGCGAGTAATCTAGAATATAAATATTAAATTGATGTAGACATTTATATATAAATTATATTCACATTCAATAATTTCCCATATAGCCTAAACAAAATGATAACGTAGGAATCTATTGTTTCACTTGAAATTATATCAAAATTCACATATTACGCTTTTTAATAAAAATTAATGAGCTACATTTTATGATTTCAGCACAAAAACTCCAGTCTATCGTCGAAAAAAAGAAAAATTTAGAAGAAAAACTTGCAAGCGGTGCTGTGACACCGGATCAATTTGCAAGTCTTTCAAAAGAATATTCTGATATAGAGCCCATAGCGCTCAAAGCCGACATACTACTTAGCCATCATGAAGAAAAAGCAGATTTGAAATCAATGTTAGAAGAAGGTGAGCTGGATGAGGATATGCTTGCGCTTGTTCAAGATGATTTAGCACGCATTGAAAAAGAAATCCCTGAATTTGAATCAGAACTGCAAATCATGCTTCTACCGAAAGATGAAGCAGATAGCCGCAATGCAATTTTAGAAGTGAGAGCAGGCACTGGAGGCGATGAGGCTGCTCTTTTTGCTGGTAGTTTATTTCGTATGTATCAGCGTTATAGCGAATTACAGGGCTGGAAACTTTCTCTAATGTCTGTATCTGATGGTGAAGTAGGCGGCTATAAGGAAGTTATTGCAACTATTTCTGGCAAAGATGTGTTTGCAAATTTGAAATTTGAATCAGGTGTACACCGTGTCCAGCGTGTGCCAGAAACAGAATCTGGCGGTCGCATTCATACCTCTGCTGCAACTGTGGCTGTCTTACCAGAAGCAGAAGAAGTGGACATAGAAATTGAAGATAAAGACATTCGAGTGGATGTCTACCGCGCAAGCGGCCCTGGTGGACAGTCAGTTAACACTACCGATTCAGCGGTTCGCATCACACATTTACCAACAGGTCTTATCGTAACGCAGCAAGATGAAAAATCTCAGCATAAAAATCGTGCAAAAGCAATGAAAGTATTACGCTCAAGACTTTATGAGATGGAGCGCCAAAAGCTTGCTGACGAAAGGGCTCAGTCTCGAAAAGGTCAAGTTGGCTCAGGCGACCGATCTGAGAGAATTAGAACTTATAATTTCCCTCAAGGCCGAGTTACAGATCATAGAATTAATCTAACTTTATATAAGCTTGATCAGGTCGTAGCAGGGGATGGATTGCATGAACTTATTCATGCCTTGCAAACAGAAGATATAGCACAACAGCTTGCTGCCGTTAATGAAGAATAATCTCAATAGCAGCAATTATACGCTTGAGGGCTTATATCAGCTATGTAAAAAATCTCTAACCGAAGCTGGCATTGACCAACCAGCCTTGGAAGCAAGCATTATAATTGAGCATATTCTAAATTATTCAAGAATGGATATCATCCTTTCTCCTGAAAAAATAATATCTCAAAAAGATCAACAAACTTGTTTAGCAATGGTTGAAAAGAGAGTTTCAACGCATATTCCCATTGCTTATTTAACTAAAGTCAAGGAATTTTACGGACGCAATTTCCATGTAGACAAAGGCGTTTTAATCCCTCGTCCTGATTCCGAAATTCTCATTGATGCTATTTTAGATTGGCAGAAGGAGAATAAATTCAAAAAATTAACCGCTCTTGATCTTGGTACGGGCAGTGGCTGCCTTATTTTAACACTCGCAATGGAATTAGACATATTAGAAGGCGTTGCCATCGACATCAGTGAAGAAGCCCTCAATATTGCACAAAAAAATCTGCATAATTTTAAATTAGATAATAAAATACAGCTATTACAATCAAATTGGGATCAACAGCTAGATGCAAATAAAAAATTTGATCTTATCATCTCTAACCCGCCCTATATATCTTCTGATGAAATTGCCACACTCAGTCGGGAAGTTAAAGATCATGAGCCCTACCTTGCTTTAGATGGAGATGAAGACGGCCTTTCCCCTTATTATATTTTGCCTCAGATCATTCAAAAGCGCCTCAACCCTCAAGGCAAAGCCTATGTGGAAATTGGCTATAGTCAAGCTTATCAAGTCACTCAAATTTTCGAACAAGCAGGCCTCACTTTTTTAGAAAAATACTGCGACCTATCGGGTCATGATAGAATATTATGTTTTACATTATAAAAGGACAATTTCTCTGTTTGCCTATTTTTATTGAATAACTTAATTTTTTTCTTCCTATTATCTACAAATCAAGATAGGATAAATTTAGAAAATATTGATAATGGTCAATTACACAATATTTCTACTATATCTCAACTCATATTTAAATTCTTGCCTTCATGTTAGGTCAGTCTTATTGAATTGAGTTTGTATTAAACTTATTCCCATAGGGTAAATTTTACATATTGAAACAAAAGCTCTGCTTTACAGGATCTTAATCCCATAAATAACAATTTTATTTCCTTAAATTTTTATTTCAGGATTGATAGACGAAAGATTTTTTTATGCGTCAAATGCAAAACAACAATAAAAAAAATATGCGAGGCCGTGGTCGTAAATCGCCAAATCCATTAACAAAAGTATATGAAAGCAACGGGCCCGATGTGAAAATTCGGGGAACAGCACAACAAATTGCTGATAAATATATGGGATTAGCAAGAGATGCCTCTTCAAGCGGTGACCGTGTTTTAGCAGAAGCTTTGTTGCAGCATGCAGAACATTATTTACGCATTATAGCATCAGCGCAATCTCAAGCGCAACAAAGGGCGGAGCGTCAAGCCGCTCATGATAAAGAACGCGCGGAAAGCGAAGCTACAGATAGTGACGATACAGAAAATAAAGAAGCAGAGACAACACCATCTGAAGCAAAATCAGATCAAAATGAAAGCGCTGAAGAAGCGGTAAATAATGAAGAAAAGCCTGCACCTAGAAAAAAAGGGCGCCGCACAAAAGCAAAAACAGTTAAAACTGCGGATACAGAGAATGAAGAAAATACATCTTTAGAAGCACAGCCTGAAGTAGCTGAAGAAGCTTCTTCAAAGGATGAAGCTGAAACGCAAACTGAAGAAGCTGAAGCAGAGAAAGAAGTGGCAGCAAAACAGCCCGAAAGCGAGAGCGAAGAGCAAGAAGTACAAGCTGAAGAAAAACCTGCTAAAAAACCGCGCGCACCACGCAAGAAAAAAGTTATCGAAAAAGCAGAAGAAGAAATACCACAGCTAGATTTAGAACAAGAAGATAACGTGGAAGCCAGTGAATAAATTATATTTACTTATTCTCCAAAAATAAAACTGCTCAAAGCGCATCATATAATTTTTTGACTATACTCTTTCGTATTGCATAATATTATTTAGGCTAATATCAGAGAGGGAAGCGATACTGACTAAATGTAACAAAATAATATTAAAAAGACTTGTCCTATTATCCAATCGATAAGCAGGTCTTTATAAGGAAGCTTTTTCATGTCAGATCAAAACAAAGATATTTTTTATTTTGTCTATGATGGTCAATGCCCTATTTGTCAAATTGGGGCTGGTAGCTATAAGCTACGTGAGGACTTAGGCGCATATGAAACAATTGATGCGCGCCATCAGCATGACCATCCTATTTTGCAAGAGGTCAATCAAGCAGGATATGATTTAGATCAAGGCATGGTGATCAAATATAAAAATCTTTTTTATCAAGGCGAAGAAGCCTTAATGATCATGGCTCAGTTTGGATCAAAACAAGGCATATTTAATTTATTTAATAATACGCTGTTTAAATCTGCTAAGCTTGCAAAATTTTGTTATCCTTTCATGAGAGGTGGACGCAATATTCTCCTAAAAATTAAAGGCGTAAAACAAATCAATAATTTAAACAAATAAACCGTCTTCAAATTCATAATTTATTTCCCACATATGTGTTAGCACTGCCTTTTAGGGGTGCTTGTGTTATTTAAAAATTCAATATTTGGCGCTGTTGTTAGGCTATATTTATAGATAATGATTAAGCGTGCTAAAGGGGAATATTATGAATATAGATCGATATTCTGATCGCTCAAAGGGCTTTATTCAATCTGCACAAACTTGGGCATTAGGCGAAAGCCATCAACAATTCTTGCCAGAGCATCTTCTAAAAGTTTTACTGGATGATAAGGAAGGGCTTGCAGCTGGGTTAATTGAACGCGCAGGCGGTAATGTAAAAACCGCGCAAACTAAAATACAAATGGCCTTATCGCGCTTACCAAAGGTGGACGGCGGTTCTGGCTCCCTCTATCTTTCTCAATCTTTAGCAAAAATCTTTAAACAAGCCGAAGAAGTCTCAGAAAAAGCAGGAGACAGTTTTGTCACTGTTGAACGTCTCTTATTAGCCCTTTCAATTGATAAAAGCCATGAGGCAGGCAAAGCCATTGCAGAAAGCGGTGCAACACCAAGCACCATCAATGAAGCCATTAATAATATTAGAAAAGGCCGTACTGCAGATAGCTCAGGTGCAGAAGGCGCTTACGATGCCCTCAAAAAATTTGCTCGCGATGTAACAGAAGATGCGGAAAATGGTCGTCTAGATCCTGTTATTGGACGCGATGAAGAAATTAGACGCACCATCCAAGTTCTTGCAAGGCGTACTAAAAATAATCCCGTGCTTATTGGTGAGCCTGGTGTGGGTAAAACGGCGCTGATTGAAGGGTTAGCGCTACGCGTTGTCAATGGGGATGTACCAGAATCATTGCGCGACAAACGTATTATGTCCTTAGACATGGGCGCTTTAATTGCTGGCGCTAAATATCGTGGTGAATTTGAAGAACGTCTTAAATCTGTCTTAACCGAAATAAGCGCGGCAGAAGGCGGTCTTGTGCTTTTTATTGATGAAATGCACACCCTTGTTGGCGCGGGTAAAAGCGATGGCGCGATGGATGCTTCAAACCTGATTAAGCCCGCTCTTGCCCGTGGTGAACTCCATTGTGTTGGCGCGACAACGCTTGATGAATATCGTCAATATGTAGAAAAAGATGCCGCTCTTGCGCGCCGTTTTCAGCCCGTATTTGTTGGTGAGCCAACTGTTGAGGATACCGTCTCCATCCTTAGGGGTATTAAAGAAAAATATGAAGTCCATCACGGCGTTCGTATTTCAGACAACGCGCTAGTGGCGGCAGCGTCCCTATCTAACCGCTATATAACAGACCGTTTTTTACCAGATAAAGCCATTGATTTAGTAGATGAAGCGTCATCCCGTTTGCGCATGCAGGTCGATTCAAAACCTGAAGAATTAGATGAGCTTGACCGCCGCATCATTCAGCTAAAAATAGAGCGTGAAGCCCTCAAAGCAGAAGGGGATGCAGGGTCAAAAGACCGATTACAACGGCTTGAGAATGAGCTACAAGATTTAGAAAGTAAATCAACAGAAATGACATCCGCTTGGATGGTTGAAAAAGACCGGCTCACGGCCAGTCAAAAGCTCTCTGAGCAGCTTGATACTGCCCGCAGTGAATTGGAAAAAGCCCAAAGAGAAGGCAATCTAGCACGCGCTGGAGAACTTTCCTATGGCGTTATTCCTGATTTAACTGAGAAGCTTGCCAAAGCTGAAAAAAACATGGAAGGCGGCATGGTTGAAGAAACTGTTTCCTCAGATCATATCGCCCAAGTTGTTTCACGCTGGACAGGCATCCCCGTTGATCGCATGCTAGAAGGGGAACGCGAAAAGCTGCTCCGTATGGAAGAAGAAATTAGCAAAAATGTTATAGGGCAGAAAAATGCTATAGAAGCCGTTTCGCGTGCCGTACGCCGCGCTAGAGCTGGCTTGCAAGACCCAAATCGCCCGATTGGTTCTTTCATGTTTTTGGGGCCTACCGGGGTTGGCAAAACAGAGCTAACAAAAGCCCTCGCACAATTTTTATTCAATGATCCTAATGCTATGGTGCGCATTGATATGTCTGAATTTATGGAAAAACATGCTGTTGCACGCCTAATCGGTGCGCCTCCTGGTTATGTTGGCTATGAAGAAGGCGGCGTGATTACAGAAGCTGTCCGCCGCAGGCCTTATCAAGTCATTCTCTTTGACGAAATTGAAAAAGCCCACCCTGATGTTTTTAACATTCTCTTGCAAGTGCTTGATGATGGTCGCCTGACAGATGGTCAAGGTCGTCAAATTGATTTTCGTAATACGCTCATCATTATGACATCTAACTTAGGCGCGGAACATCTTGTGCAAATGCAAGAAGATGATGACATGGATCTTGTCACAGCAAAGGTTATGGAAGTTGTAAAAGGTCATTTCCGCCCTGAATTCTTAAACAGAATTGATGATGTGATGTTATTCCAACGTCTGTCTCGAGATAATATATCTGAAATAATTGAGATCCAGCTTCAGCGCGTTGAAAAGCTTATTTTTAACCGTCAAATGTCTTTACAATTAAGCGAGGCTGCCAAAACATGGCTTGGAGATAAGGGCTATGAACCTGCCTTTGGCGCTAGGCCTTTAAAACGCGTCGTTCAGCGCGAAGTGCAAGATATGCTCGCAGAAGCAATCTTGGCAGGCGAAATAAAAGATGGTGCTGCAATCCACATAGACCTTGTTGCAAGTGACAATAAGCTGACATTTGATAGCGAAGAGAAATCTAAGTCTTTATCAGAGTCTGAAAATGAAGATGATGATGTGCTAGATGCTGAAATTGTCTCGTAATTTTTCTTCCCGGATATTTCTCACGAAATTCCGGGAAAAAGTATTATCCTAATAGATCATCACCAGCAATAAAGTTTTGTGCCTCAACGTTATAAACGCCTTCTGCGAATTGGATATATTCCACATCTTGCAAGAGATCACTTGTGCCATTTTCTGTGTTTTCTACTTGCAAAAATGTGTCATCAGTGATGGTAAAATCAGCATAGCTATGCGCTGACATATCAAAAATATCTTCCCCACCGCCACCATAAATTTCATCTTGGCCTTCACTCCAGATAATGACGTCATTTCCTAAACCGCCATAGATTTCATCATTCCCATCACCACCATAGATTTCATCATCCCCATCACCACCATAGATTTCATCATTCCCATCGCCGCCATAGATTTCATCATTCCCATCACCGACAGATATATGATCATCCCCATCACCGCCATAGATTTCATTATTGCCATAATGGCTAGATATATGATCATCCCCATCATCGCCATAGATCAAATCATTACCATAACCGCCAGAGATCAAATCATTTCCATCACCGCCAT
>WTKA01000032.1 GCA_011524605.1 Hyphomicrobiales bacterium
CATATGATCTTACGTGTTGCAAATGAAAGAAGGCTTGCCGTCATTATGTATATTTGCCTCACAAATAATATTCACGTGTGAGCAATCAAAAAATGCAAAAAAGAAAGACGGCAATGCCTCCACACGCCGTCTTTAAGATATTTGGCTTTTTGCCGTTTCCTCCCAGGACAAGGTGGCCAAGCACCTGTTATCAGCTTTATGATACATTTTTTGACATTTGTCGATAGTTATATTGAATATTTTTTACTTGCAGTTGTTTTTTATTAACAGAAAATATAGATTCACTTTTAGAGGGCATCTATTTCTTATTATAATAGCAGGATTTCAGGGTGAAAAGAGTGTGTATCCTCGAGTTTTTAGTCTAATTCACATGAGATTGTTTGACATGGGCTCGCGCATAGGCCAAACAATTTAAAAGACTAGTTTTTTCAATGGATTCGTCATGCGTAAATCAAATTTATTTTTGCCTGTTTTAAAAGAAAATCCAAAAGAGGCAGAGATTATTTCTCATAGGCTCATGCTTAGAGCAGGAATGATTCGCCAACAAAGTGCTGGTATCTATTCTTGGCTGCCAATTGGTCTGAAAGTGCTCAATAAGATTAATGATATTATTAGGCAAGAGCAAAATAGGGCAGGGGCAAATGAGATCCTTATGCCAACTATTCAGTCAGCAGATTTATGGCGTGAAAGCGGGCGTTATGAAGACTATGGCAAAGAAATGCTTCGTATTGAAGATCGTCATGAGCGGGATATGCTATTTGGTCCAACAAATGAAGAAATGGTCACGGATATTTTTCGTGGCTATGTAAAATCTTACAAAGATTTGCCCCTAAACCTCTATCACATACAATGGAAATTTAGAGATGAAGTTCGCCCGCGTTTTGGCGTCATGAGGTCTCGTGAATTTTTAATGAAGGATGGCTATTCTTTTGATGTTGATGCTGACAGTGCGCGCAATTCCTATCGTCGCATGTTTGTTTCTTATTTGCGTACCTTTAAAAGACTCGGCTTGCAAGCTATTCCCATGGCGGCAGATACAGGGCCTATTGGGGGAGATCTAAGTCATGAATTCATTATTTTAGCGCGCACAGGGGAAAGTGAAGTTTTTACTGATAAGCGGATTTTAGATTTGCCAACGCCGCCAAGTGATGTTGATTATAGTGAAGACCTATCGCAATGGGTTGATCAGTGGACAGCCTATCACGCGGTTACTGATGAGATATATGAAGAAGCAGCTTTCCATGAAAATGTGGAAGAAGAGCAACGTCTTCAAGAAAGAGGCATTGAGGTTGGGCATATTTTCTATTTTGGTACAAAATATTCTGAGCCGATGGGCGCAAAAGTAGCAGGCCCAGATGGTAAAGAAGTGCCCGTGCATATGGGGTCTTATGGCATTGGCCCTAGTCGTTTAGCTGCGGCTTTGATTGAAGCAAACCATGATGATGATGGCATGATTTGGCCTACAATAGTTGCGCCATTTGAAGCTGGTGTTATTTGTTTGAATATTAAAGATGATGATGCTAGGCAAAAATCTACTGAGATATATGAAACGCTTTTAGGTCAAAATATTGACGTATTATTAGACGATACCTCTGAACGCCCAGGGGGTAAATTTGCTGCTATGGACTTAATTGGCGTTCCGTATCAAATTATCATCGGGCCTAAAGGGCTTGCTAAAGGGGAAGTTGAGGTGAAAATTCGCAAAACAGGTGAGAAAATCATTCTTGCTCCTGACGAAGTTGTGAATTTTGTTGCAGATAAAATACAGCAAGATCTGCAACTCATTTAAGGTGATATATGATTAAGTCGCATGAAATATTATTAAGTATTCGCTATCTTAGGTCAAAGCGTCGAGAGGCATTTGTTTCCGTAATTGCAGGCTTTTCATTTTTAGGCATCATGTTAGGTGTTGCAACTTTGATTGTTGTTATGTCTGTTATGAATGGTTTTCGTTCAGAGCTACAAGAGAAAATCCTTGGTTTTAATGGTCATTTATTAGTCCGTTCTTTGGATGGCAATATTCAAGATTATGCGCCTATAGTAGATGCTATCAAATCTGTCGAGGGCGTCGAAAAAGCCATTCCTTTTGTGGAGGGGCAGGTGCTTGCCTCAGGGCCAGTAACATCTTTTGGAGTGCTTGTTAGAGGGTTACGCCCTAAGGATTTTGAAGGTTTTGCAGGTATAAAAGACTCCGTAAAGGCAGGTGATATAGAGCAGTTTGGCCTTGCGGATGGCGCTGTCGCTGGCAATGAGCTGTTATTTAAAGGGGGGCTATCAGTTGGTGATGAAATTAGCTTGTTATCACCCAATGGCCCTTACACTCCTTTTGGACAAATGCCAATTCGTAGGGCATATCCTGTTCTAGCGAGCTATGAGATCGGCATGATTGAATATGACCGCTCTGTAGTTTTTCTGCCCTTGTCAGATGCTCAGGAATTTTTAGATTCGCCTGGAGCAATTATGGGTATTGAAGTTTTTACGAATGACCCAGAAAATATTGAGCAAATTACTGAGAAAATTCAAGAAATTACGCCAAATTATTTATTGTTTAGAGATTGGAAACAGCAAAATTCTGTTTTCTTTTCAGCTTTAGAAGTTGAGAGAAATGTTATGTTTCTGATATTGACGCTTATCATATTAGTGGCGGCATTAAATATCATTTCGGGCATGACAATGCTCGTGAAAGATAAAGGGCGGGATATTGCAATTTTGCGAACAATGGGTGCTGCCCGCTCTTCTATTTTAAAGATTTTTCTTCTTACAGGGGCTTTTGTTGGAACCTCCGGGACTTTTGTAGGCCTTATATTGGGTGTGGTTGTCGCCCGCAATGTCGAATCCTTGAGGACTTTTATATCTTGGATGACAGGAACGCCGATATTTTCACCTGAAATCTATTATTTAAGTCAACTCCCCTCTGAAATTGATAATTTTGAAGTCTGTTTTATTGTTTTGATTGCACTTTTTTTATCCTTACTAGCAACATTATATCCTGCTTGGAAAGCAGCAAAACTCGATCCAGTTCAAGCTTTAAGATATGAGTAAAAAATGAGCGAAAAAACGATAGACGAAAAAGAACAGAAAGAGGCTGCTTGCCTTTTAAGACTGGAAAAAGTATCGAAAAGCTATGCTATTCAATCAGGCACGCTTGATGTATTTAAGAATGCTTCTTTAGAATTAAAAGCTGGTGAGATCGTTGGACTTATTGCACCGTCTGGTGCTGGTAAATCATCTTTGCTCCATATTGCAGGTCTATTGGATAGTAGCTCTTCTGGAGAGGTTTTTATAAAAGAAAAACCAACCTCAAAGATGGGTGATAAGGAAAAAACAAGATTACGCGCAGAGGAAATTGGATTTGTTTATCAATTTCATCATTTATTACCTGAACTTACAGCATTGGAGAATGTCATTCTCCCTCAGCGTATTATTGGGAAATCTAAGAAGGAAGCAACAGCTAAAGCTGCAAAACTTCTGAAATTTATGGGGCTTGAAGAACGTGTAGATCATCGACCGCACGAATTATCAGGTGGTGAACAGCAGCGAGTAGCGATAGCGCGCGCTATGAGCAATAATCCAGCCGTTTTACTGGCAGATGAGCCAACGGGGAATTTAGATCCTGACACGGCTGAGCGTACTTACCAGCTGTTTAAAAAAATTATTTCAGCTTCTGGTCGGTCAGCTCTAAT
>WTKA01000057.1 GCA_011524605.1 Hyphomicrobiales bacterium
TTAAGGCTCATAACCTGAAGGTCGTAGGTTCAAATCCTACCCCCGCAACCAATTTTTACTTTAAAATTAGTGATTTAATTTATATCATAATTAAGTGATAGTAATTTTTCTATAGTGGTACATTTCTAGACAACACACAACAAGCATATGATAAGAATCATACCTTGGATTATATAGTGCCGTGATTGTTATATGCTCAGCTAAACTATTGACCCTAAAATAATTCTCGTTCTAGCATATCAGTTTATCCATCCGAAGTTTATGGACTTCATCTCAGTGTTCGTGATGCCCTACTAAGAGCCATAAATTGAAAATTATAGAGACCAAGCAAAGGATGTTTCTTGTTCAGAAACCGTCCAAAGCTTCGAAATTACGTCCTTTTCCATAGCGTAGGGTTTAAGCGTCCCCTTGCCAACTGGACCAACCATTTCCATGCAGCCTGTCGGGCCGTAAAGGGCACACTCCTCCAAACCGCTTTCGGTGGCGCACATCACTTCCGGGTAAGAGCCTTTCTCAGCCGTTTGAACCATAGGTGATTTGGTCATCAGCCACCACATGACCTTTGTAAAAGAGTTAGCATTTGTGCTGATCAAAGATGTTGACGATGATCCAGGGTGACAGACATAAACTTTAACATTCTTCTTTGCTGCCTTAACTCTGTCTTGCAACTCATAAGCAAACATCATTTGCGCGAGCTTGCTGTGGCAATAGGTGCTGTTTTGATGATAATTCTTGTCCCAATTCATGTCATCGAACTGTATTGTTTTCAGCCCCATTTTATAGCCAAGGCTCGAAACAACAACAATTCGCCCTTTTGACTCTTCAATTCTGTCGAACAGTAACCCGCACAGAAGGAAATGAGCGTAATGGTTGATACCGAGCTGGCTCTCAAATCCATCTAGGGTGAATTTTTGTTTAGGCACCTGCGCGATCGCGGCGTTACAAATCAGTGCGTCAATCTGAGGTGCTTTTTCGATGACTTCGCCTGCCGCCTTGTGCACGGACTCTAGCACCGCTAAATCCATCTCAATAAATGTGACATCGGTGTCGGCACCAAATTCATGCTTTAAACCTTCAACAGCTGCCATTGATCTCTCTACACTACGGTTAAGCATAATAACTTTTGCGCCTTTGGACAACAATATCCGCGTAGCCTCAAAACCTATACCAGAATTGGCACCCGTGATAAGGTATGTTTTCCCTTTTAGTGAGTTTAGACGATCTGGTGTCCAGCCTTTTGGGCCAAAGGTTGTATCTGCACTCATTGCTTGAAATTCCTTTATTTATGCATTTAATTCGGAACTGTATAATTTTATTATAAATCTAATTATAAAAATTAAAAAGATAATATTTTTGCTAAAAAATGCCTATTTATATCTCATGTACTGAATTATAAATTTTCATGAGCAAGCAGTACATAGAACAACTCATTGAAAATAATTAGCCATCTCATCGAAAATAAACTTTCGAAAAGATCAAAGGTCTTATCTGGATTTATTTTTATATCTGAATGCTTTTTTTAAATAATATTGTATTAAATAATTGCGTTCTTACACTCAATCACCTTGGTATCAGATAGAATGAAAATAAGAGAATAGTATGAATCTTGATTTAAATCCACAATTTAAACGTGCCCTTGCTCTGATGGAGGAGCCTGAACAGCACTTGTTTATCACTGGTAAAGCAGGAACAGGTAAATCAACACTATTAGATTATTTTTGCAATAAGGAGAATGAAAAACCAGTAGTGCTGGCACCGACTGGTGTCGCGGCGCTGAATGTGAAAGGGCAAACCATTCACCGTTTTTTTAATTTTTATATAGATGTGACGTTAGATAAAATCCGCAATAAAGACAGACGACCGCGTGATCCCAAACTCTATAAAAAGCTAAAGACGATTATTATCGATGAAGTCTCGATGTTGCGAGCAGATTTGCTCGATTATATCGATGAATTTTTGCGCATATATGGTCCAGATTCTTCTAAGGCTTTTGGCGGTGTAAAGATGATCTTTGTTGGAGATTTATACCAGCTGCCGCCCGTGGTTGGCAAAGAAGAACGCGAGATCTTTCGAACGCATTACGCTACTCCTTATTTTTTCAGTGCAAAGGCATTAGAATCTGAGCCTCTGGAGGTGATTGAGTTAGAGACTGTTTACCGCCAGAAAGATGAGCAATTCGTCAGTCTGCTCAATAAAATTCGTAATAATTCAGTAGAAAATGAGGATATTGCTGAGTTGAATCAGCGTTATTTGCCAGATGAAGAGATGGAAAAGGACGAAGCTTTCACTATCAGTTTAACCACCACTAATGCCAAAGCCGACGATATCAATGACAATCATCTTCATGCACTGACAAGTAAATCACACACGAATAAAGCAGAGGTAAGCGGTGATTTTGGAAAAGAATATTATCCCACAGCAACCGAGCTGCAATATAAGATCGGGGCACAGATTATGCTGCTCAATAATGATCAGAAAAAACGCTGGGTGAATGGCAGTATCGGTATTATAAATTCGGTGAATGAGGATAGTGACGGCGAGGAATATCTCCGTGTTCGTTTGCGCGACAATGATAAGCTGGTATCAATCTATCCTTATAAGTGGGAAGTATATAAATTCTCAGTTGATGAGGGCTCTATTGTTTCTGAACCTGCAGGTAGTTTTACGCAATATCCGTTTCGGTTGGCATGGGCAGTGACAATTCACAAAAGCCAAGGCAAGACTTTCGAGCGTGTGGTCATTGATATTGGGCGGGGAAGTTTTGCTAGTGGACAGACCTATGTGGGGCTTAGCCGCTGCACTTCCTTTGAAGGTATTAGGCTTGAAGTGCCGATCAAGAAGCAGCATATACACACTGATGCGCGCATATATAAATTCCTAACTAGCCATGCCTATAAGAAGGCTGCTGAAAGCCTTTCGTTCGAAAATAAAATTAGAATAATTGAACAGGCGATTAAAGCTAAGCAAAAACTTGAAATGACCTACCTCAAAGCCAATGATACCAAATCTAAAAGCGTGATTATGCCGCTAACGGTAGGCGAGGAAGATTATAAGGGCAAGAAATTTCCCGGCATGCTAGCCTATTGCACTAATCGTGAAGAGGAATGCATGTTCAACGTTGCTCGCATTTTAGAACTCAATTCAATGTAAAATATACGGGCAATATTAGTGTTTTGATTAATGACCTGCCTTTTACATCAAAATTTTCAGGTAACCGTAAACTGTCCCATCATACCACAGTCTTCATGTTCTAAAATATGGCAATGATACATATAGGGGGCATTTTAAATTAGCTGTCGTCATAATCTAAAATCTTCACTGGATTTAATGAGCATCCCATTCATACACAGTAAATGTTGAAGATTTAGATTGATATAATGGGTCTTGATAAGCTATTTCTTTAGCTTCTGAAATATCTTGAGCTAGGATTATATAAGCACCACCACTTTTATCTGTGAAAGGACCTGTGGTTTCTAATTTTCCTTGATCTCTTAATTTTTGCAAATACGCATGATGCTTGTCGATAAAGCTTGTATCAAATTCAGTTGTTCGTAATGCTATGATGAGGTATTTCATAATTTTTCTTACTATTGATATTTTTCGACTAGAATAGTTTCAAAAAACCCCCGACTAGTAAAAGCCGAGGGTTTAAATTTTTATAAGCTAAGATGTAA
>WTKA01000107.1 GCA_011524605.1 Hyphomicrobiales bacterium
GCATTTTCAGAATTCTTCCTGATATATTTCAATATTCTATTTATTAAAATTTTAATTTAATTTTGTGAATATTCAAATAATCAACAAGGTAACCAAACAGTTAATGCTTTTTATATATCAAATATATTTTCTACTCTCGAGCCTACTCACTGCTCTAAAAATTTAGATCCTGTGAAATGAAGAAAAGTATAGACTATGTACGCTATCTAGTAGGCTTTAAGATGTTTAAAAGCACTCCCCCCTTAGGAAACATTTAAAGGCAAGCAGCTAATTTTTATCAATGCCTTGATATTGCCTGATTAGCGCTCAACCAAATCAATTAATTTCGCTTAAAAGAATAAAAATTGCCACAGGGCGACGCTCAATTCCTAAATGGAGCCTCAACCCTAGATATCTAATTCTTCTTGATTGTCTGACGCGTCATCCTCATCATCAGCTTCACTAATACGTTCAACAGAAACAACTTTTTCTTCATGACCTGTTTTAAATACTGTAACCCCTTGCGTTGCACGACCACCAATACGGATCTGTTCTACAGGCACACGGATCAGCTGACCGCTATCAGAAACCAGCATGAGCTGATCATCATCTTCAACAGGGAAACTCGCAACCAAGTCACCATTGCGATCACTGACCTTCATAGCAGTGATACCTTTACCGCCTCTACCTGAAACGCGATATTCATAAGCACTGCTGCGTTTACCAAAGCCATTTTCAGAAATGGTCAAGACAAATTGTTCAGACGCTCCCATAAGCGCATATTTTTCTTCGCTTAAAGACGTATCAGGACTAATAGCTTCTGCTTCTACATCTTCATTGATTGCTTCTTCATCACCTAAAGCACGGCGCATTGCAGAGGCCTGCTTAAGATAAAGGGTGCGCTCATCTGGTGTCGCGGCTACATGACGAAGAATGCTCATGGAAATAACATGATCGTCCGTACCAAGGCGAATACCGCGAATACCAGTTGATGTTCTTCCAGAGAAAACACGGACGTCTGTAACAGGGAAGCGGATAGACTGACCTTTAGCTGTCGTTAGCATGATATCATCATGCTCTGTCGCTAAGGACACACCTGCAAGACTATCCATCTCATCCTCAAATTTCATCGCAATTTTACCATTACGATTGATATTTTCAAAGTCTGCCATGGAATTACGTCTCACGCCGCCACCCTTAGTAGCGAAAATAAGATATTGCGCTTGCTTTTCTTCTACAACTTCACCATCAGCATTGAGTTCAACTTCTTGCGGCTCTGGTGTCGGTAAAATCGTTGTAATACGCTCTTCTGACTCAAGTGGCAACAGATTGACAAGTGCCTTACCCCGTGAATTAGGGGCAGCAAGCGGCAAACGCCAAACTTTCATACGATAAACAATACCGCGAGACGAGAAGAAGAGGACGGGTGTATGTGTATTTGCGACAAATAAAGACGTCACGAAATCTTCATCGCGCGTTGACATGCCCGAACGGCCCTTACCACCACGTCTTTGCGCCCTGTAAGTGGAAAGTGGCACACGCTTGACATAGCCAGAATGAGAAACAGTAACAACCATATCTTCTCTCTGGATCAGATCTTCATCTTCAAAATCTGCATCACTTTCCGTGATTTCTGTTTTCCGAGGCGTGGCAAATTCTTCACGAATACTTAGCAATTCGCCTTCAATTATATTTCTAACACGAATGCGAGATGATAAAATATCGAGATAATCTTTAATTTGTTCTGCTAACTTATTCAGTTCGTCAGAAATTTCATCACGACCAAGCGCTGTTAAACGCTGTAAACGCAAGTCTAGAATAGCTCTTGTTTGCATTTCTGATAAAGAATAAGTCCCGTCATCATGAATTGTATCACGGTGATCTTTGATCAAATCAATGAGCGGCATAATTTCAGAAGCTTCAAAATGCTCCGCCATTAAACGTTCACGCGCTGTAGCAGGATCAGGTGAAGAACGAATAATATGAATGACCTTGTCAATATTTGCAACTGCAACTGCAAGACCAACCAAAATATGGGCGCGTTCCCGCGCTTTATTGAGTAAATATTTAGTGCGTCTTGTAACAACTTCTTCCCTGAAGGCGATGAAAGCTGTAAGGATGTCTTTTAAATTCAGCTGCTGAGGTCGGCCACCATTTAAGGCTACCATATTCACCCCAAAAGAGGTCTGCAATGGTGAGAAACGATAAAGCTGGTTAAGAACAACATCTGCAACTGCATCGCGCTTGAGCTCGATAACAATACGCATGCCTTCACGATTTGATTCATCCCGAATATCAGAAATGCCTTCAACACGCTTTTCGCGCACAAGCTCTGCAATTTTCTCTACCAAGTTTGACTTATTCACTTGATAAGGAATTTCAGTCACGACGATCGCATATCTGTCTTTGCGGATTTCTTCAACATTGGCTCTTGCGCGGATAGCGACAGACCCCCTGCCCGTAGCAAAAGCAGATCGCAATCCGCCACGACCTAGAATAATACCGCCAGTTGGGAAGTCAGGCCCGTGGATATATTGTAATAAATCTTCAAATTCGAGTTCAGGATTTGCAAGCAATGCCGTTGTTGCATCAATCACTTCCCCAAGATTGTGGGGCGGGATATTTGTGGCCATACCAACAGCAATACCACCTGCGCCATTAACAAGCAGATTCGGGAATTCTGCTGGCATAACAGTTGGTTCTGTTTCCGAATTATCATAGTTTTCTTGGAAATTGACCGTATCTTTATCTAAATCTGTCAACAAGTTATGCGCAGGCTTTGCAAGGCGAATTTCCGTATAGCGCATGGCAGCGGGTGGATCACCATCAACAGAGCCGAAATTACCTTGACCATCAAGAAGCGGAAGCCGTAAAGAAAAATCCTGTGCCATACGTACAAGGGCGTCATAAATCGATTGGTCACCATGGGGGTGGTATTTACCGATAACATCACCCACAACGCGCGCTGATTTGCGATAGGGCTTATTCCAATCATACCCGTTTTCATACATGGAATATAGAATACGACGATGCACTGGCTTCAACCCATCGCGAACATCGGGCAAAGCTCTACTCACAATCACGCTCATCGCATAATCAAGATAGCTGCGCGACATCTCATCGGTGATTGAAATTGGCATAATGTCTTGGTCGTTATCAGGACCTAGATTTTCATTCGTATTTTCGTCAGACAAAATAAGCTCTTTATATCTTCTTGATTCTGTAAAAATAACATTATGACCATATTATGCTGAAATTCTAAAGGCATATATCGCTTTATACCCATTTATTTTAGGTCAGCACTCAATGTAGCTATTAGGGTAGCCATTAGGTTCAGGACATTATTATAAAATAAAACTAAGTATAGACGAGCTGTTTTTATTAGACTAGCCTTACACGAAGCAAACCTAAAATTTCTCTTTAAAGTAAAATAAAATGGCTAGTTTAGAAGATATTACCCGCGCTCTTGTCACGCTGATTGTAACAATCGATCCATTAGCAAATGTTCCTATTTTCCTGATCTTAACAGCAGGTATGTCAGCTGCAAGCCAGCGCATTATCGTGCTTTGGATTACGATATTTATTTCTATTTTGCTTGTTGGCGTCTCCCTCATTGGCGAACCTTTGCTCAGTTCATTAGGCATATCAGAATCTGCCTTTAAAATTGCGGGGGGCATCTTTCTTTTCTGGACAGCATTTGAAATGATGTATGGCAACCGTCAAGAACGCAAAACGAAAATGGCTCCGCACAAGCCAAGCAATGTAGAACTAAGACGCATTGCAGTTAGCCCTTTATCAATTCCCCTCTTGGCAGGGCCAGGCACTTTTACCGCAACAATCATCCTAACCCATGAATTTCCAACGGCTCAAGGGAGAATAGAGCTCATCGGCATTATTATTGCAGCGTGCGTCATTGTAGGCCTTATCTTTTTGACAGCCATCCCCGTAGCAAAATATATAAGCGACACGACGCGCATTTTAATTACGCGCATATTCGGTCTTATCTTAGGCGCTCTTGCCATTCAGATGATCTTGAATGGGCTAAAATCATCTGGCTTATGATTTGTAAATAATAGACAAGTTAAATAATAAAGATAAATTAAGCTTACAATAAAATATGTATAAACTGTTAGAAAAATTTGAAATTGAAGACAAGGGCACTTGCTGGGTTGAATTCAATATTAGCGGTGATGACAAGTTTTAAAAATTGGCAAGAAGATTCTCGCTATGCATCATTAGAAGCAATGGACAAAGTCCATTCAATATTCGCTTTATTTATTTTAAATTTTGATCTTTATCGCCCTATTCAAATTGAACCGAAGAAAATAAAAGAAATATGCTTGATGCTGGATAGTTTTTCTTTAATAAACAATGATAATGCCGCCAAAGTATTTTCTTCAGAATTAAGCTATTTTCTCTTTCAAAGTAATACAAAAGGGAAAACTATCTGGTTGCTCGGGGTATAAAATTATAAATCAATCAGCTTCAATCATGCCAGCCAGCTTGCGTGCAAATTTTGTTATATCCTTAACCCTGTCTTGCTCTGAACGCCAATTACGCAAAATCTGCAACCGTTGATCTGGTCGAATTTTAAACGCTTGTCTGTTAGACTGAATATACATAATCAGCTGATCTGGCCTTGCAAAAATATTATTGCGGAAAGTGATAAGCGCCCCTTTAGGCCCGGCATCAATTTTTTCAATACCAGCAATGCGACACAGCATTTTGATGCGAACAATTTCTGCGAGTTGCTTCACTTCAGGAGGGGGAGCGCCAAAGCGATCCGCCATTTCATCAATGATGCCATCAATCTCATCATCCGATTTTGCCCCTGCCAAGCGACGGTAGAGCGAGAGCTTGAGATTTAAATCCTCAATATAGCTTTCAGGAATAACAACGCTCGTGCCAAGTTGAATTTGCGGTGACCATTGCCCTTGCGGTTCATCTAAAACATCCCCGCCTTTTTTCAGGCTAGCAACAGCTTCTTCCAGCATATGCTGGTAAAGTTCAAAGCCTACTTCCTTAATTTGTCCTGACTGCTCTTCACCAAGCAGATTACCGCCGCCTCGAATATCTAAATCATGGCTTGCAAGAGTAAAGCCTGCTCCCAAACCTTCTAATGATTGTAATACTTTAAGGCGTTTTTCAGCTGTTGCAGTGAGCAAGCGGTCATTAGGTGTGGTGAAATAAGCAAAGGCTCGGATTTTGCCTCGCCCTACTCTGCCACGAAGCTGATAGAGCTGCGCTAGGCCAAACATTTCCGCTTTATAAACAATCAGCGTATTGGCATTAGCAACATCAATCCCCGATTCTACAATCGTCGTTGAGATGAGAACATCAAATCGCCCTTCATAAAAGGAAGTCATGATATCATCTAAGGCTTCGGGCGGCATTTGACCATGAGCAACCCCAAATTTAACTTCAGGGACATTGTTGGTCAAAAATTCTGAAATTTTATCAATATCTTTAAGGCGTGGAACAACGAAATAAGTCTGCCCACCGCGATATTTTTCCCGTAACAAGGCTTCGCGCAAAGTGAGATTATCAAAAGGCCCAACAAAAGAACGCACCGCTAGGCGATCGACAGGCGGCGTGGCAATCAGCGACATTTCTCTGATGCCCGTCATAGACATTTGCAACGTGCGCGGGATCGGCGTTGCCGTTAATGTCAATATATGGACTTCAGAGCGCAAATCCTTAAGGCGCTCCTTATGTTTCACGCCAAAACGTTGCTCTTCATCAATCATCAACAAGCCAAGGTCTTTAAATTCAATTGTTTTGGCAAGCAAAGCATGGGTACCAATCACAATATCAACAGTGCCAGCCTTTAGCCCTTCCCTCACCTTTTTCTGCTCGGCTGATGAAATAAGGCGGCTAAGTTGAGCAACATTAATGGGCAAGCCTTTGAGGCGCTCTGAAAAATTGGCAAAATGCTGGCGAGCCAACAAGGTTGTTGGCACAACTAAGGCGACTTGCGACCCTGACATTGCAGCAACAAAAGCTGCCCTAATCGCCACCTCTGTTTTACCAAAACCAACATCGCCACATACAAGCCTATCCATAGGGCGGCCTAGGCTTAAGTCATTCAAGACATCATTAATTGCTTTAAGCTGATCCTCTGTTTCATCATAGGGGAAACGCGCTGAAAACTCATCATAGTCCGTTTGCTCTACATTTAAGACAGGTGCATGCTTCATCATTCTTTCAGCAGCAATTTTAACAAGCTTATCTGCCATATCAAGAAGGCGTTTTTTCACCTTGGCTTTACGCGCTTGCCAACTTACCCCACCGAGTTTATCCAAAACAGAATCAGAGGTATTTTCAGAGCCATAACGAGACAGTAATTCTAAATTTTCAACTGGCAAATAAAGCTTATCGCCACCTGAATAAATCAGCTCTAAACAATCATGGGGCGCGCCAACGGCTGTGACTGTCGTCACCCTCTCAAAACGACCAATACCATGATCGGTATGGACAACATAATCCCCAATCGCAAGGGTGGAAAGCTCGGTTAAAATATCAGACGCTTTGGATTTTGCTTTCCTTTTACGACGCACAACCCTATCGCCAAGAATATCTTGTTCAGATATTAGCGCTGCATCCGCCATGACAAAACCAACTTCTAAAGGCTTTGCCGTTAGCCATAGGGTTTTCTTATCATCATAGTTTAAGGATGCCCAATCTTTAACACGGGTAATTTGATCAAAATCACGATCACGTAAGAATTGCTCTAAACGTTCCGCAGCCGTATCAGACCAACAAGTTATAATAACAATTTTGCCTTCACTATGTAAGCTATTGATATGATCTGCTAGGTGAGAAAAAATATTCTCTTTTGCAATTTCTCGCTCATTGGCAAAGTTACGGCCTTGTTTAAGACCAAGGTTAATCGTTGTCGCCTCAAGACTTTCAGCGCTTTCAAAAGGACTGATCGTCAGTTTTGCCTCAGTACCGGCGCGCATGGCTTGCCAATAGTCTGGCGCAATATAGAGGTTCTCAGGCGGCAAAGGCCTATAGGGCGCATTGTCTTTTTCAGCTGAAAGATGCTCTTTGCGCGTTTCATAATAATCATTAATCTGTTTCCAGCGCTCACTCCAAGCTTGTTCTAGCTGAAAATCTTCCAACACAGCGTTAGGACGCACATAAGCAATAAGATCACTTAAACCATCATAAAATAAAGGCAACCAATGCTCAGCTCCATTATAACGATGACCAGCACTTATCGCCGCATAAAGAGGTTCATCTGGATTAGGGGCGCCAAAAGAAGAAATATAGCCTTTTCTAAAACGTTTAATTGCTTCTTCATTCACTGCAACTTCACTATTAGGCACAAGTGCAAAGGATTTTAACTGGGCAACTGTTCTTTGACTATCAGTATCAAATGTACGAATAGTCTCCAGTGTATCGCCAAAAAAGTCTAACCTTATGGGTAAGTCATAGCCTGGCGGAAAAATATCAACGATACCGCCTCGTTGTGCAAACTCTCCCATATCACGGACAGTAGACGTGCGTAAGTAGCCCTGCCCTTCTAGCCAGCGCGCTATTTTTTCAAGTTCAAGCTGCATACCTGGTTTTGCGCTTAAAGATGCTGATTTAACAAAATCAATAGGTGGGAGTTTTTGTGCTATTGCATTCACTGTTGTGAGAACAATACACGCATTCTTTTCGCTTTGGCTGGCTAACTCACAAAGAGCTGACATGCGTGCTGCAATAGTGGCACTTGCGGGCGATGATCTATCATAGGGAAGGCAATCCCATGCAGGAAATTCTAAAATGGGCAGCTGCGGACTAAAAAAGCTCAGACTTGCTTTCCATTCATTTAGCTGTGCCCCATCACGCGCAACAAGTAAAATCCTTGGGGCTTGATCACGCTTTTTTATGAGATTCCAAACCTCATCAACAACAAAGCCTTCTGCTCCCCGTGCGACTTGACCTAAAAATATTGCTCCTGTTTCACCTTCAGATTTAAAACGAAACTGAATAGCTTGCCTAAGC
The DNA here is from genome assembly GCA_011524605.1 of Hyphomicrobiales bacterium. Lineage (GTDB taxonomy): Bacteria > Pseudomonadota > Alphaproteobacteria > Rhizobiales > WTKA01 > WTKA01. The sequence continues at coordinate 7,975 of WTKA01000107.1, forward strand.
GGCGTCATCAGGCGGTCAAGCGTCATGATATTGTCCCTATATGAGGCTTATAACCTCATCTATGATATTTATGAGAATTGTGGGCTTTGATAAAATGCAAGCATTGCCTTATACACGGAACCATTATAATTGTCTGGCACTTGCTCTGTGCCTGTAATCCAGCAAAACAAGTGTTGGTCAGGCACTTCAATCAATTTTTCAAACTCATCAAGCTCTTCTTCGCTCATTGTTGGCAAATAATGATCTGCATAATTGCCCATTAATAAATCCATCTCTTTCATGCCACGATGCCAAGAGCGATAGAGTATTTTTTTTCTTCTAGGGTCTAATTCTGCGGTTGAAAGCGATGGGCCATCCATAACAATATGCTCCATATATAAAATTACTTTTGAATTTGCCTAATAATTATATTAATAAATATCAAGTCTATAATTATAATTGGTTCACTATTTCCATGCGTCCAGCCCTTTTAACCCCATTATTTGCAGATTTATCAAAAATCAAAGGCGTTGGCCCTAAATTATTACCAACTTTAGGCAAGTTATTAGGTAAGCAAGATCATCCCCGCATTATAGATCTTATCTTGCATATGCCTTTTGGTATTTTAGAACGCCATGAAATAGAAAGCTTAAAAGATGCTGAATCGGATATGCGTATTATTGCCCATGTCAATATTCTAAGCCATGATAGCCCACCGCGTAATAGCCGTCGTCCTTTTAAAGTCCTCGTTGGGGATGAAGAAGAAACGATGGATCTTATTTTTTTCGGCGGCGATCCTCGCTATATCACGCGCATGCTGCCTGTTGGTCAAACAAGAATTATTTCCGGTAAAGTGCAAAAATTCAATGACCGCTTACAAATGGCCCATCCTGAATCCATTCAGCGCCCTGATGATGATAAACCAATTGCAAGACTAGAACCTGCCTATCCGCTTACGAAAGGGGTTTCTCGGTTACGCTTGCGCCAATTTATCTCAAATGCTCTAGGGGCAATTATGCCTTTACCTGAATGGATTGAGCCTAAATTTATGGAACAAGAAAAATGGCCTAGCTGGCAAGAGGCTATTTTAAAAATCCATACACCCAAAAGTGTGCAAGACGCTCTACCAGAAAGTTCACATATACGCCGTCTTTCTTATGATGAAATATTATCAAGCCAGCTGGCACTTGCTCTTTCTCGGCGTAATATGGTGGAAAAACAAGGCCAAAGCCAGATCGCAACAGGTGATTTATCCACTCAGATTAAAAATAGCCTTCCCTTTTCTTTAACCAATGCGCAGCAAGATGCTCTTAAAGAAATAGAAGAAGATATGGCAAAGCCTGCTGCCATGTTACGTCTATTACAAGGCGATGTTGGCTCAGGCAAAACCCTTGTTGCTTTATTAAGCGCTTGCATATCCATGGAAGCGGGTCATCAAGTTGCGCTCATGGCGCCAACGGATATATTAGCTCGTCAACATTATAAGTCTATTAGGCAGCTTGCTGAACCGATTGGCATTAAAGTTGGTTTGCTTGTTGGCTCTATGAAAGCTGCCGAAAAAAGAGAGATGCAGCAAGCATTAGTCTCAGGCGAGATTGATCTGATTATCGGCACGCATGCTCTATTCCAGGACGCCGTTTCTTTTCAAGATTTAGGGCTTATCATTGTTGATGAACAACATCGCTTTGGTGTTTTACAGCGCCTTGCCTTGGCTAATAAAGGCGCAATGCCAGATGTTCTTGTTATGACAGCAACCCCCATTCCACGTACGCTCGTAATGGCTTATTTTGGTGATATTACCTCCTCGCAGCTGAATGAAAAACCAGCAGGCCGCCAACCAATCATTACCAAATCAACACCGCAAGAGAATGATGAAGCGGTTATCGCCCGTATGCAATCTGCTCTTGATGAAGGCAAGCAAGCCTATTGGGTATGCCCACTTGTTGCACAATCAGAAGAATTAGATGTTATGTCTGTGGAAGAGCGTTTTGATATTTTGAAATCAAAACTAAGTCATCCAATAGCGCTTTTACATGGACAAATGCCAGAGGCTGAGAAGCAAAAAGCGATGCAAAGCTTTATTGACGGCAAAACAAGACTGCTTATCGCTACAACCGTTATTGAAGTTGGTGTTGATGTGCCAAATGCCTCTATCATTGTTATTGAAAATGCAGAACGTTTTGGCCTATCTCAGTTACACCAGCTACGCGGTCGTGTTGGTCGGGGCTCTATCGCCTCTAGCTGCCTTTTGTTACATAGTAATAATTTGAGTGAAAATGGCAAAGCACGCATGGATATCATGTGCCGTACAGAAAACGGATTTGTCATTGCTGAGGAAGATTTACGCTTAAGAGGCGAAGGAGAGGTGCTTGGTCGTCATCAAAGTGGGCAAATTTCCACTAAAATTGCAGATATGAGCGTACAATATGATTTGGTTCAAATAGCACGCCAAGATGTGAAGCTTATATTAGAGACAGACCCTGAACTCAAAAGCGAACGTGGCAAAGCCCTTAAAACCTTACTCTATCTTTTTGAGCGTGATGAGGCCTTATCACTGATTAGAGCTGGATGATTGCGCTTAAAAAAATGATGTCGAGCAAAAAATCTTAAAAAAACCGTATTTTAAACAAATTCAAGCCAATATGATTTATTATTACTGCATGCAACAGTTTATAGGGAGAATTATCATGGCCGCGCCCAATGTGAAATTAGGTATGTTTGTTTTAGGTCTTGCATGTATGTGCTTAACACTAGGAGCAAGCGTTGCGCAAAGTAAAGAAATCAATGAGCAAAGAACATTGAGTTTACAAGGTGTTGGCAAAGTGAATGCAGCTCCTGACACGGCTATTTTATCAGCTAATATTGTTGAAATAGCGCCGACAGCTGCAATTGCATTAAAGCAGAATTCTGAAAAACTCTCAAAAGTTTTTGATGCCCTTAAAAAGGCTGGTATTGAGAAAAAATATATTCAAACCAGCGGCTTGCGCTTAACGCCTGTGTATAAAAGACAAAAGCAAGATAAAGAAGCGCCTAAGATTACAGCCTATAAAACACGCAATGGCTTTTCTATCAAAGTTGTTGAGCTTGAAAAGACAGGCGATATATTAGACACAATTGTCACTCTTGGCATTAACAAAATCGATCAAATCCGCTTTACAATTTCTGATATGAAACCTCATATGAATGAAGCGCGTAAATTAGCAACGCAAGACGCGCTTGATAAAGCAAAGCTTTACGCAGAAACAGCTGGTTTTACTTTGGGTAATATCCGTCATTTTAGTGAAAATAGCAACAACTATAACCAGCCCCGCCCAATGATGATGGAAGCGCGCATGATGAAAGCAGCCGCGGCAGATGTTGCAACACCCATTTCAGGCGGTGAATTAACAATCCAAACGCAAGTATCTATTTCTTGGGATATTGAATAGTTTTTTACTTTTCCCCGCACTCATTTGTTGACGCTTAAGCGCCGCTAAGGCTGCGCGCCTCAATGGCGCTAGTCCTTGGTAAATTTGTAATTTGTTAAACAAATTCAAATACGAGGGCAAGCGTTTTTCCAAATGAAAACGCTGAGAGGAGTTAGCTAGTCGCGCAAGTCGTCCAAAATGGCATAATTAACAATACACTTTTCCCCGCACTTGATGCGG
>WTKA01000072.1 GCA_011524605.1 Hyphomicrobiales bacterium
CCAAAAACCAACATGCGCGGTGTGTCAATACCGCCAATACCGAGGATCTCGCCTTTAAAACGATAGCAATCTTGTAAAAGATTATATATCGCCGCGCGATCTTTTGATCCTGCATAGCGATTTGCCCGCTGCCATTGTTTTAGTTCCAAGATAGCCGGACGCTTTGTCTCATTGGCAGACGTAATAATATCAATCGCGGCACTAAGCCGAGCAAGTGGGGTCATAATTTTTAATTTTCTATCAAATATTGCTTTGATAATTAGGGGCTTCACGGGTGATTTTCACATCATGGACATGGCTTTCGCGCAGACCCGCATTTGTGATTTGCACAAATTCAGCGCGCTGCTGGAAGTCTGCAATTGTTTTTGATCCTGTATAGCCCATAGAGGCACGAAGACCGCCAACAAGTTGGTGTAGAATGTCACCAACAGGGCCTTTATAGGCAACTTGGCCTTCAATCCCCTCAGGCACGAGCTTGAGTTCATTGCGCACTTCTTGCTGGAAATATCTATCCGCTGATCCTCTAGCCATGGCGCTAACCGAGCCCATGCCACGATAAGATTTATAGCTACGTCCCTGATAAAGGAAGACCTCGCCGGGCGATTCTTCAGTGCCTGCTAATAAAGAGCCTGCCATAACAGCATTGGCACCTGCGGCAATTGCTTTTGCTAAGTCGCCAGAATATTTGATGCCGCCATCAGCGATGATAGGAATGCCTGCTTTATATGCGGCTTCACTTGCATCCATAATGGCTGTGAGTTGCGGAACACCAACACCAGCAACAATGCGCGTTGTACAAATTGAGCCAGGCCCTATGCCAATTTTAACACAATCAGCACCCGCATCAATCAATGCTTTTGTCCCATCTGCTGTCGCTACATTACCGGCGATAATCCGCACGTTACCAGATAGTTTCTTCACGCGCTCAACAGATTGCAATACGCGCGATGAATGGCCATGGGCTGTATCAATCACAAGGACATCAACCCCTGAATCAATCAGCATTTCGCTGCGTTCAAAACCATTGTCACCCACAGTTGACGCAGCTGCAACCCGCAAACGCCCTTGCGCATCTTTTGCAGCATCTGGATATTGGCGTGCTTTTTCCATATCCTTGACGGTAATCAACCCGATACAACGATAATCATCATCCACCACAAGCAATTTTTCAATACGGTTGCGGTGAAGCAGTGATTTTGCTTCTTCTTGACTAACGCCTTCTTTGACAGTGATAAGATTTTCTTTTGTCATGAAGTTTGAAATTGGCTCTTGCGGATTGGAAGCAAAGCGCACATCACGGTGGGTTAGAATGCCTACCAATTTGCCAGGGCTGCCATCTTCTTGTTCTGTCACAACTGGAATGCCAGATATTTTCTTGCGTTCCATTAGCTCAAGCGCATCGCTGAGCGGCTTAAAAGGAGAGATTGTAATTGGATTTACAATCATGCCAGATTCATATTTCTTTACGCGTCTGACTTCTTTGGCTTGCTCTTCAGGGCTAAGATTGCGATGGATAACGCCCATACCGCCCGCTTGCGCCATAGCAATTGCGAGCCTTGATTCTGTGACTGTGTCCATTGCTGCTGAAAGAAGGGGGATGTTGAGGAAAATACCCGAGGCAATCTCGGTTTGTGTTGTCACCTCAGTTGGCATAACCTCAGAAGCCGCAGGCTTTATAAGTACGTCATCAAACGTTAAAGCGTGCTTTAAAGAAGACATTTTATTTACATAAGAGCCTGATTTAGCTGACATGGCCAACTCCAAATCTAAAAGAAAATATACGGTTGACGCTTTTAACTATCACCAAAGAATAATAAATTCAATCGTGAAAAACCGTAAAAATTAAGAAATTCGCTATTCTTTTTCTTCAATTAACTGTCAAACATCACCTCTCTTTTACGAGAAGATGAAATTGAAAGTATAGATTAAACAGCTATATTGTCGATGAGACGAATATTAGACAGCCAAGCTGCTGTAAGTAACCGATAGTCTTGATGGGGCAATCGCTGTTGACAGCTTTGTAAATTATCGCTTTGGCATAGCTCTAAATATTCAACTTTTTCAAAGCCTGAAGCAATGATTTTTTCTTTCGCTTCTAAAAGCTGTTTTTCTATTTGGTTTGGATATTGGTTGATAAGATCGGCAGTTTCAAAAAGAATTTTGCTGAGTTTGCCTGCTGTTTGCAGCATCTCTTCAGGCAATCGCTTATTTCTTGAAGACATAGCTAATCCATTGGCCTCGCGCATTGTAGGCGCGCTTAAAATATCTATGTTGATATTTAGGTCTTGTGCCATGCGTTTAATAATTTGCAACTGTTGCCAATCTTTTTCGCCGAAGATGGCTTTATCAGCAGCTGTCATAAGAAATAGCTTGGCAACAATAGTTGCCACCCCTTCAAAATGACCTGGGCGATAGGCACCACATAAGCCATCGCTTAATCCAGTGACATTAATATTTGTTGCATAGCCTTGAGGGTAGATATCTTCTGCTTTAGGTATAAAAACAAGATCGACACCCTTTTGCTCAAGTAAAGCGCAGTCATCATCTATTGTATTGGGATAGTTTTCAAAGTCAGAGCTTTGATTAAACTGTTTGGGGTTCACAAAAATCGTTGTTATGACTTTATCAGCATGCGGCTTAATTAAATCTACCAGAGAAAGATGACCCACATGTAAAGCACCCATTGTTGGAACCAAGCCAATGATTTCTTCTTGCAAATGCCAAGATCGGCTTATCTCTCTTAGCTCACTAAGACTTGATATTTTCTTCATGACTTACCTTATTTGTCATAGCTATGATCTTGGGATGGAAATTGTCCCTTTCGAACTTCATCTGCATAGCGCTTGATCGCTTTATCTGCTGTTTCAGCAAATTCAGCATAGCGTTTTACAAATTTGGGTTTAAACTCATTGAAGACGCCCAACATATCATCAACAACTAATATTTGCCCGTCACAAACTTTAGAGGCTCCAATGCCTATTGTAGGGATAGAGAGTTGTTTTGTAATTTTCCCAGCCAAGGGTGTCGGGATTTTTTCTATTACGACAGAAAAGGCTCCTGCTTTTTCGACCGCTTTTGCATCTTTTTCAAGCTGCTTTGCTTCTTGGTCTCTGCCAACAACGCGATAGCCGCCAAAACTATTAAAGGCTTGGGGCGTGAGACCAATATGAGCCATTACTGGAATACCCCTTTGCGTCAGAAAAGCAATTGTTTCTGCCATATGGCAGCCGCCTTCTAGTTTTACAGCCGTAGCACCTGTTTCGCATAAAATATGTGAGGCTGTTTCAAAAGCTTGTTCAGGGCTTTTCTCATAGCTGCCAAAGGGCAGGTCAACAACAATAAGCGCTTTCTCACTGCCGCGCATCACAGCTTTAGTATGAGCAACCATCATGTCAACGCTAACGCCATGGGTCGAATCCATGCCATAAACAACCATAGCCAAACTATCGCCTACAAGAATGATATCACAATGTTGGTCAACGAGCTTTGCTATTGGGGTTGTATAAGCGGTGAGGGAAACAATAGGCTTATTTTCATTCTTCATGTTAAGAATGTCTGTAATTGTTAAACGGCGTATTTTCTTAGATGCACTCATCCCATTTCCTGCATATATTTAAATGTTATCAAACATATAATGACTGTTTTACTTATATGCAATAGGCTCAGGA
>WTKA01000082.1:0-13533 GCA_011524605.1 Hyphomicrobiales bacterium
GTTCACAGTGTAAATTCTAATGGTGCAGAATGGACTAAATTAATAGGTCCTGAGCCTAGTAAATTAGGTGTTTATTAGAACAGAGAATAAAGTAATTTAAATCATACTGGGAAAATAGTGCAAGTTAAAACCAGCGCCACATGCCTATGATGGCCGCTGTCGCATAAAAAAACTGCAACAACAACATGCCTTTATGCTTGCATAAATAGGCCCAAATACCAATGGAAATGGAAGAAAACATGAGCAAACAAAAGCCAATAAATTCATAGCCTGTGTTAGACGCAACGAGAAGAGAGTAAAAAATAGCACTGATAACACCAGCCCACTCTAATATCTTTTCTTTTGTCATTCTTGCCTCTTTTTATAAGTGTTTATCAAATTTCACTAAGCTCATATTAAAATTATGTTCTAAAATAACAACAAAAATAATATAGAATGATTTCGAACAAATTTTAAAAAGCTAATCTTCAATAAGCCTCTTGCCAAAACTAATTGCTCCTTCTTGAGCAAACCCAGCTTTGGTATAATAGTCAATAGCTTTTTGATTGTCACTTCTTACTTGGAAATTATACTTTGGGCAGCCAAGGGTGATGAGTAGCTCTTCACCTCTTTCAAGTAATTGCTTACCAAGTCCGTGTTTTTGAAACGAGGGGTGAATGGCAAAATAGTAAAGCCAGCCGCGATGACCATCATAGCCAAACATGGCAGAGCCCATAAGCTTGCCATCTATTTCACTCACAAGAAATAACTCTGGCTGAACGGTCATTTTGCGTTGAATATCAAGTTTTGGATTATTCCATGGGCGCGTTAAGCCACATTGCTGCCAAAGAGCAATTACATTTGCCTCATCTTTAGGGTCATAGCTTCGTATGTTAAACTTTTTTAACCCCATATATTTTTAATCCATTTTCAATCATTTGGCTTTCATCCATGTCAGGGTTAATGCGATAGCTAGGTGCTAAAATAGGTTTTATCTTTTCAACAATAAGATCAATCACACTCAAAACCTTGAAATTCTGGCCTGCAAGATTTTGTAATATCGCATGTTTTTCTTCAAAATTATCACCTGCCTGCGTGTTTGATAATATTTTTGCTTTGCCATAGGTTTGAAAGCCTTTTTGCGCGAATATATCAATGAAGCTAACACACACATTATTGCATGTTTTTATATTCTCCACACTATGCTGAGAGGCAATATTTGCAATAATAATATTATGATCCCCATAATATGTGAAAATTTGCTTGGGAGAAACTGAAGGCTGCCCTTCATTTTGAGTTGCAAGCCAACATAAAACGCATCTGTCTATATAGTCTTTTATAGTGCCGTCTAACATTTTTGTTCTTTAGTTTTATGACTATTTTTTTGAATGATTTTTGTTATTAAAATAAAATTACAAATTAATAAAGTCAAAATTATCCTCTTTAAATAGCAGAGCTTTTGTTGCGGAAGAGAGTGATGTCTTAGGGATGCCATTTTCATCAAAATTTTGATCTGCTAAATAAGCCAAAAGGCAGGCTTTGAATGCTGGCCATTCTTCCTCAATCATAGCGAACCATGCAGTGTTGCGATTACGCTGTTTAACAATTAAGTGATTCCTAAATACGCCCTCATAAGAAAACCCAAGCCTTTGCGCCGCTTTTCTGCTTTTGATATGCCGTGCATTGCATTTCCATTCATAGCGGCGGTAGCCATTTTCAAATGCCCACTGCATCATCAAAAACATAGCTTCTGTTGCTTCGGTCGTTTTTTGCAAGAGGGGGGAGAAATTTAGATGTCCCACTTCTAAAGAACCAGCATCTGGATTAATACGCAAATAGCTTGCAACACCAATGGCTTTATTATCAGATTTTCTAATGATAGCAAAAAAATAAGGGTCTTTTAGACCTTGCATTCCTTCAAGCCATTGGTAATAGCTTTTAATAGTGTCAAAAGGGCCATAGGGGAGAAAGTCCCAAGCCGCATTGGTTTTATCAATGCTATTCGCTTCAAAGAGCGCTGCACTATGCTTAGCTGCGTTTAAGGGTTCAAGTATGACTTTGTTCCCAAGTAAAGTCAGATCTTCAGGGTAGGGCGGCGGTGTGAAATTTTCGAATGTTTTCGTCATGTTATTTTTTCGTTTAGTAGGTTTAATCAGATGCTTATATTCAAGCATTGAGTATAGGTATTTAGGTGTTAGAGTCAAAAAAGCTTGAAAAGTTCAGATGAATTTATAACCGTTGCAAATTCCTCATTGAGGCTTGCAAGTGCGGTTTGGTGTATAAGTTCACTGTCATATTGCGTGCCGTCTATGCCAATTTTATCAAAAGTGGCTGTCGCATCAGAGATAAGATAGGTTTTATAGCCAAAGTTGCCTGCCATTCGCGTTGTTGTTGAGACGCAATGATCAGTCGTTAGCCCTATAATAACAAGGCTTTGGCAGTTTTGATCATCCAAAACTTGCTTTAAATTCGTACCAATGAAACAGCTATTCACCGATTTTGTAATGACACGCTCATTATCCTTAGGGGCACATGAGGGCTGAAACTTAAAGCCCTCACTGCTTTCATGCAGCTTTGAATTTGGGTTAGTAGAGCTGTGGCGCACATGGATGATATTAGCATTCATGTCGCGCCAACGGTTTATAATGCGGGCGCAAATCACTTCCGCATCTTTGTTATTACGATTACCGCCCCAAGCTTCTTCATCCAAAAAACCTTGCTGGATATCAATGCAGATTAAAGTCGGTAAGTTTGTCACTTTAGCAACGCTCATTGGGTGCAGAATTCCAAATATTTAGTATAAACGTAGTTTTCATAAAGCCTATCTGAGCTGAAAAATCATTCCCACTCAATTGTCCCTGGTGGTTTTGAAGTGATGTCATAGACAACGCGGTTGATGCCATTGACTTCATTGACAATGCGAGTAGCGACCCGACCAATAAACGCCATGTCATAGGGATAAAAGTCTGCCGTCATGCCATCTGTAGAGGTCACAGCGCGTAACGCGCAAACATGGTCATAGGTGCGTGCATCACCCATAACACCAACTGTTTTAACAGGTAGTAATACAGCAAAAGCCTGCCAGATAACATCATAAAGGCCTTCATTGCGAATTTCTTCTAAATAGATGCGATCGGCTTTTTGTAAAATAGCGACTTTTTCAGGCGTGATGTCACCGGGAATACGAATGGCAAGACCAGGTCCGGGGAAGGGGTGGCGTTTGACAAAGGCTTCTGGCAAACCAAGCTCTCTACCAAGGGCTCTGACTTCATCCTTAAATAAATCGCGTAAGGGCTCAACAAGAGCCATCCGCATCCGTTCCGGTAAGCCGCCAACATTATGGTGCGATTTTATAGTTACGCTTGGTTGTCCATCAAAAGCAACACTTTCAATCACATCAGGATAGAGCGTGCCTTGGGCAAGAAAATCAACTTCCCCAATTTGTTTGCAGCTATCTTCAAAGACATCAATAAAAAGCTTGCCAATGATTTTCCGCTTTGTTTCAGGATCAGTAACGCCTTTAAGTTCCCCTAAGAAGCGGTCACCTTCATCAGCGTGAATAAGCGGAATGTTATAATGGTTTTTAAACGTCTCAACCACTTCATCTGCTTCGCCATGGCGCATTAGGCCAGTGTCCACAAAGACGCAAGTTAGTTGATCGCCAATAGCTTCATGGATAAGCACAGCAGCAACAGCGCTATCTACACCACCAGAAAGACCGCAGACAACTTTCTTGTCGCCAACTTGCGCGCGGATTTTTTTAATCATTTCATCGCGGAAGGAGGCCATTGTCCAGTCACCACTGCATCCGCAAATATCAAGAGCAAAGGCTCTAAGCAGTTTTGCCCCATCAGGGGTATGCACTACCTCTGGGTGGAATTGAGTTGCAAAAATTTGCCTCTCTTCATTATAAATTGCCGCGTAAGGCGCATTAGGTGAAGTTGCCACCACTTCAAACCCTTCAGGAATGCTTTCTACCCGATCACCATGGCTCATCCAAACTTGATATTTTTCGCCCTGTTGCCAGAAATCTTTAAACAGAGAAGTAGGCTTTTCAATAGATAATTCCGCACGACCAAATTCACTATGCTCTGATGATGTGACTTCACATCCTAATGAATAGCAAAGTGCTTGTTGCCCATAGCAAATGCCAAATATCGGCAAAGCTTTTTCAAATACAATATCAGGTATTTGCGGTGACCCTTCATCTGCGACAGACATGGGGCCGCCTGATAAAACAATACCATTTGGTTCAAATGGAAAGCCATTATCACGAATACGATTGAAAGGGTGCACTTCGCAATATACACCTGCCTCGCGCAGACGCCTTGCGATTAGTTGAGTGACTTGAGAGCCAAAATCAATAATAAGGATCGAGTTATTTTGCATAAGCTTTGATTAGCGAACGCATTAAAAAAAGCAAGTTTTTTTTGACAATTCCAACTATTCTTTGAGAATTGATTTTTTAAAATGCCTTAAAATTATCATTTAGTTTAAGTTCAATATTGCCTTGAGAAGTTATGAAGCGCGTTGGAATTGTTTTTGTTTTCAAATCGTTTGTTAAATATGTGACATGAAAATGCAGGTGAGGGCCGCCTGAATAACCTGTATTGCCTGAATAGCCAATTAATTGGCCTTTTCTAATCCGTTGGCCAACTGAAACTTTCACACCATTTTTTTTCAAATGCGCATAAATGGCAACAGTTCCATCTTTATGATAAATCATTATAACATTAGCCTTGTCTTTGTAAGAGCTATCAAATTTTCCTTCTGAATATTTTTCGCAGCTATAGATAACAGTGCCTTCACGTGCTGCATGTATTGGGGTGCCAACATCCATTGCCCAGTCTATAGCAAAGCGCATGTCGCCCTTATGTGTTTTTCCGCCCTTATAACCTTGAGAGACAGGATAAGATTCTCCTTTTGCATAGGGTAGGCGATAGCTATATCTGCTGTGTTTTGCGTTAAATTTGCCAAATTGCCATTTGGATTTAAAATCAAAGCTCGCGCTTTTGTTAGGCTTTACCGTTTTTAATTTAATAATGTTTTTCTTTTCAAGAGGCTTAAGATTAATTCTGCTATCTCCTGCTATTATCTTCATATTTTTAAGTGAAAAATCAAGCTTTAACGCTAATGGTGCTTTTAGATTATTTTTTACGGTTATGTGATATTCAATATGCCCATTATTGAGCTTTTTTTTCACATTTGAAAATATAAGGCTATCTTTATCTAAAGCGGCGCATGCCGCAGCGCTAGCATCTATAGGCATTAGAAAAAAGAAAACAAAACAAATAATAAATAGAGATTGCTGAGCAACTATATTGATTGGATAGAGTTTATTCATAACATCTCATTAAATAGCAAGTTTAAACATCGTGTTTTACCACTCTAAACAAATCAGTTTAAAAATAAGTATTCAGAAAGCTTCATTTTTCTAAGCGCTATTGTCTATGTATATCGATCAATATTCTTTCTATTACAAAAAGTTCAAAATTATATATGATGCCAGATATTGGGTAAGATTTTATATGGCTGATTATGTTCTGTGCAGATAGGTGCTAAAACACAATAAATAGTCTTTCAATAGCAAAAAACCCGACTTGAGAAAGCCGGGTTTTGATAATGATATAAAGCGATAAGATTAACGCTTAGAGAACTGGAAGCTACGACGTGCTTTTGCTCTACCATATTTCTTACGCTCAACAACACGAGAATCGCGTGTTAAGAAGCCACCTTTTTTCAGGATTGGGCGTAGTTCTGGCTCAAAATGCGTTAACGCACGAGAAATACCATGGCGAACAGCACCAGCTTGGCCTGAAAGACCGCCACCTGAAACGCGGCACATGATATCAAACTGACCATCACGCTCAACTGCGTTTAAAGGCTGTCTTAAGATCATGCGAAGCACAGGACGAGCAAAATAAACATCAAGCTCACGATCGTTTACAGTGATTTTGCCTGAACCAGGTTTGATCCATACGCGTGCAACAGCATCTTTACGCTTGCCTGTAGCATAAGCGCGACCATGATCATCAAGCTTTTGCTCGTAAACAGGTTGCTCAGGCGCATCATCACCAACAGCTGTATTTAATTCTTCAAATGATTGAATTTCTTGTTCAGACATGTTTATGCACCCCGTTTGTTTTTAGAGTTAAGAGCCGCAACATCTAAAACTTCCGGCTGTTGAGCTTCGTGAGGGTGTTCAGTGCCTGCATAAACACGAAGATTCTTCATTTGCTGACGTCCAAGAGGACCGCGAGGCACCATGCGCTCTACCGCTTTAGTTAAAACGCGATCTGGGAAGCGACCGTCTAAAAGCTGATGAGCTTGACGTTCTTTAATGCCGCCTGGGTGACCAGTATGCCAGTAGTAAGTTTTATCATTACGCTTTTTACCAGTGAAAGAAACTTTCTCAGCGTTGATAACAACAACATTATCACCACAATCCATATGTGGTGTGTAAGTTGGTTTATGCTTACCACGTAAACGGTCAGCAATGATTGCTGCAAGACGGCCTACAACAAGACCCTCAGCATCGATAACCACCCATTTTTTTTCAATTTCGGATGGTTTAGCAGAATATGTTTTCATGCTTATGCCCAAATTCATAAATTACAAAATAAAAAGGAGCAAATCATTGCTCCTTCAGCGATGTTGCTTATGTACATAAATCTATTATATTTGTCAACAAATTAAATTTATTCAATAAAAACAAATATTTAGATAAACGGTATTATAATACCTCAATTTTGTAGTTAGGATTTAGCTGGTGGGATGGAATAGGTTCCAACAGCATGGGTGCATAATAAATTACTATTTTTGGATAAAATCTCTGCTCTTGCAGTAATTAATCGCTTTCCTAACTTTAGGATCTGGCATTTGCATATTAAATCATCTTGAGGTGGTTTATTCATAAAGTCAAAAGTTAGATTGGTTGTTACAGCTAACGCTTTTGGGCCTATATTACCTAAAATCGTAGCATATATGGCTAAGTCTGCCAGAGCCATCATTGTTGGACCTGAGATAGTGCCACCAGGGCGCAGCATAGACTCATCAATTTTTAAAGTGAATTTGCCTTCTAGGTCACTAATTTTTTCAATGTTTAACAATGGCCATTGAGCGCTCAATTCAGGGAAAACCTCTTTTAAATAATTCGTTACTTCTGTTTCATTCAAAATAATTGGCATATCTCCCCCTAGATATATTTTCCATGGCTTAGGCTCAGGACTTGATTATTTAGTCCATTCTACACTAACATATTTACCCTATGAACGGACAAGAAAGTGCAGTTGCTACAGGTAATTTCAAGATTTTTTGACGTATTCATCGTGTAAATATGTGGTGAACATTGGTTTAATTTAAAAGTGGGTTTGACTTAAAAGCATCATTTGTCAAAAATAAAGTTTCGACAATAGCAAAACGATGATTTTACTTTGTTTTCATCCACCTAATGCTTTTAATTCAAACAGAATTAAACAAAATAATCAGGTCCTGAGCCTAAAACTAGAATTTAACAAAATCTTTACTAAAATATATACCAGGAGAGACTTTATGAGTGAAGAAAAAAAACAAGGTTTTGATACATTAGCGATTCATAGTGGTGCTGAGCCTGATCCAACAACAGGGGCACGCGTGACACCAATTTATCAAACATCTTCTTTTGTCTTTGATGATGCAGATCATGCCGCTTCTCTTTTTGGATTGCAAGCGTTTGGCAATATTTATACGCGGATTACAAACCCAACAACATCTGTTCTTGAACAGCGTGTTGCTGCATTAGAGGGTGGCACAGCTGCATTAGCTGTTGCTTCTGGTCATGCAGCACAACAGCTTGTTTTTCATACAATGATGGCGCCTGGCGATGAATTTATTGCTGCTAAACAGTTGTATGGTGGCTCTATCAATCAATTTAATCATTCTTTCAAGCAATTTGGCTGGAATGTAAAATGGGCTGATACAACAGATATTGACTCTATAAAGGCAGAAGTTACTGAAAAAACAAAAGCTATTTTTGTAGAATCGCTTGCAAACCCGGGTGGCAGAATTACAGATATTGAAGCTATTTCAGCAGTTGCCAAAGAAGCAGGCTTGCCTTTAATTGTTGATAATACAATGGCAACACCAGCTCTTTTTCAGCCAATTAAACATGGTGCAGATATCGTCATTCATTCTTTGACAAAATTTATGGGTGGACATGGTAACTCTATGGGTGGTGTAATTGTTGATGCTGGGACTTTTGATTGGTCTGCAACTGATAAATACCCGCTTCTTTCTCAGCCATGCCCATCTTATCAAGGCATGGTTTTACACGAAGTTTTTGGCGGCATGGCATTTGCCATTGCTTGCCGCGTTTTAGGTTTGCGTGACTTGGGAGCTGCTATTTCTCCTTTCAATGCTTTCTTAATTTTAACTGGCATTGAGACTTTACCTTTGAGAATGCAAAAGCATAGTGAAAATGCTTTGGCTGTTGCGCAATATTTGCAGGCGCATCCAAAAGTGACTTGGGTCAATTATGCAGGGCTTGAATCAGATAGTCATCACGGCATGTTGCAGAAATATTGTCCCAAAGGAGCGGGGGCAGTCTTTACCTTTGGCGTTAAAGGAGGCTATGAGGCAGGAGAAAAAATTGTTAGTGGCGTAAAGCTTTTCTCTCACCTCGCAAATATTGGTGATACAAGAAGCTTGATCATTCACCCAGCTTCTACAACCCATAGACAGCTAACAGATGAGCAAAGAGCAGCGGCAGGCGCATCTTCTGATGTTGTTCGTTTATCAGTTGGCATTGAAGATAGTGCTGATCTTATCTCGGATTTAGAACAAGCACTTGCAGCCGTATAATAATAAAAGGCTGCGCGAATATATCTCGTTCAGCCTTAAAGCTTTGATGGATGAAATTTTTTGCTTCAAATCTTAAAAGAAATAAGTATTTGTTTGCTTTTGTGTTTTAGGGCGAGATACACCTAGGATCTTCAATGCATTTTCATCCATTTGTTATAGATAGCAATTCACGACATTGTTGAAAGATTTTTCTCTTCCTGATATGATGGTATTTGATACTTTGCTAATTTTCCCAGATTTTGCCATTTTTCTTCATCTTAGTTTATATAATTTCTTATAGAAAATAGCGAAGATTTTTGAAAATGAATAGAGGAACTTTGCGCAAGTAAGATATGCATTTTATGCATGGAAAAATTTTGGTATAAATTTTGTGTAGTATTTTTTATTTTCAACGAATAAAATTTCAAGAGTAGAGATAGGTCATCCATGGTATTTCAAGATTTTTCATCCCCTATACGCCTTCATAATGATCAGCAGAAACTTGTTTCGCTAAGAGATAAAATGAAGCAAAAGAAAATAGATGGCTGGCTGATTAGCAGAACAGATGAATTTCAAGGCGAATATTTAGCTCCTTATGCAGAAAGACTAGCTTGGTTGACAGGCTTTACGGGCTCCGCAGGGCAGGGGGCTGTTTCTTATGATAAAGCTGCAATTTTTATAGATGGGCGCTATACAACACAAGTAAAAGACCAAATAGACTTAGAACTATTTGAAGATCATCATATGAGTGCATCGCCTTTGCACGAGTGGATAATTGCGCATTTTGAAGATGGTAGCCAAGTTGGATATGATCATGCAATATGGACAAAAGCACAGATTGACCGGTTAACGACGCAGCTAAAAGGCACTGGTATCTTATTAAAAGCTATGGATGATTTGATCGATGAAATTTGGGAAGATCAGCCATCCAGGCCTGTTAATTTTGCTTTTTTACATGATATTTCACATGCAGGGTTAAGTGCTGAAGAAAAAATTACGCAAGTACAAGAGAAAATGAAAGAACTAGGGGCGGATCTTCATTATATCTGTGAGTGCGATGCCCTATGCTGGCTATTAAATATTCGCGGCAGTGATATAGCGCATAATCCCATTGTTCAAGCGCATGCGATTATTCCTCAAAATGATAAAGTCATTCTTATGATTGATAAGGAAAAGTTGCCTGATGTTGTGAGGCAAGCATTGGAGAAAATTGTAGATATTCAGCCCTTTGATGCTTTTAAAACATCGCCTAAAGGGACTTATTTTAGCATGCTAGAAGGTCTGTTTTTAGACTATAATTCAATTTTACTGGATCCAATGGTTACATCACAATTGGTTTATAATCTATTTTCTCAAACCGATAGTGAGATGCATATCATAGAAAAACCAAGTCCAATTACCTTAATGAAAGCAATTAAAAATAAAGTTGAGATAGCAGGGCATAAAAAAGCGCAAAACTATGATGCAAGCGCAATGACTGCTTTTTTAGATTGGTTTGACCTTGAAGTGCCAAAGGGGCAGCTTACTGAAATTTCTACAGCAAAAAAACTTGAAAATTTTCGAGAAGAGACAGGCGCTTTAAAAGAAATTTCTTTTGACACAATCTCAGGTTTTGCCGCCAATGGTGCTATCATTCATTATCGCGTAACAGAAGCGACTGATAAAACTATTCAGGGGGATGGGCTCTATTTAGTGGATAGCGGCGGGCAATATGATTGCGGAACAACAGACATTACGCGAACAATAGTAGTCGGAACGCCAAGTCTAGAACAAATCAAGGCTTATACGCTTGTTTTAAAAGGCCATATTGCTTTGGCTCAAGCGATTTTCCCTAAAGGAACAACAGGCGCCCAGCTTGATGTTTTAGCGCGGATGGCTTTGTGGCAACATGGATTAGATTTTGATCATGGTACAGGTCACGGCATTGGCAGCTATTTAAATGTTCACGAAGGGCCGCAGTCAATTTCAAAAAGGGCTTCTATTGCGCTTGAACCTGGTATGCTTCTTTCAAATGAACCTGGCTATTATAAACCAGGCGCTTACGGCATTCGCCTTGAGAATATTTTGCTTGTTGTTGAAAAGCATATTGAAGGTGCTGAACGTGATATGCTCGGTTTTGAGACAACAAGTTTTGTACGCTTTGATAAGCGGCTTATTGATGAAAATCTACTTATACAAGACGAGCTAGACTGGCTCGATTCCTACCATGCTAAATGTTGATTCATCTTATTGCTTATTTGGATTGCGGTCAATTATAGGCATGACGCTTTAATTTTATAGAGCACCTGTATTGAGTAAAGCTTCTAATATTTTCTCCCCTTAACTATCATGTCCTGAGCCTAATAGTTAAGGGGCGCAATAAAATTAGTGAAAGCGGCCTGAAGCATGAGCAAGCATAGTGTATGCTCTGCCACTATCTGTTAGTAACATGCCTTCCATTTGTGAGCCATCGCTATCATTTCTTCCAATATAATCAAGTTTCTGTTCAAACTGTTCAACGAAATCATCTACAGTTGATCTGAACTGCCCATCACGTGAATATTTTGATTGAATATTATCAAAAACACGCTGACCCTGCAGGTTATAAAGGCGTTTTGTAAAGACATTACGTTCACCGCTATAATATCGTGACCATGTGTCACGGATTTTTGCTTGATCTATAGATGAGATAATATCCGGTATTATATCATCTAACAGTCCAATTTTTGAATTATTTGTTCCATCGGAAGCACGATTTAATAAATCACTTAATGACCAGTTACTACCATCACTTTCATTTAAGCTCGCAGACTTCCGAGCGGAACGTTGATTATTTGCTATATTGGGTGTTTTTTCTTGATTTTTACCTAAAAAAAAACCGGGGTTATTGTTTGAACGAGATTGGTATTCTACCTGGCTCTGCCTGTCGGGTTCCATCTCGTTTCGAAAGGAATACCCCCTTGGATCGTCATTACGAGACCCTGAAGAATAGGAAGAGCGAGAAGAAGAACTAGGGCGCTGAACAACGCTATCACTATGGCGATTAATAACTTTGCCAAGTTCATCTAAGGCTTCAATCTGGTCGTTAATCACCTGACGCATCGCATCTGTCTGCGCGCGTGTTTCCCCTGGCAGCATGTTTAAGCCGCTGCTTAATTCAGCACTTACATCACGTAGTTCACGAGATACATCTGACGCAACACCACGTAAATCTTGCGCAGCATTTTTAAACTGCCCAGACGTCTCATGGATTAAGCTATCTACAGTACGCGCTAATTCATCATAGCTTGTTTTGAGTTCGTCTGAAGTGCGGCGTGATTCATCGCTAACAATTTGACGAATATCTTGTAGGTTCGTGCTGATCGATTTCGCATGATTTTGTGCGGATTCATTAAGAGAAACACTCGCCTCTAATGCACGGGTTTCAGCTTCGTTTAATGAGGTTTCAAGAGCCTGTGAGTAGCGTTGTAACATTGCGCCAACATTGACAGCGCGGCTTTCAACATCATCTGTAAAGCCTTGTAAGCTCTGGCTACCCTTAATCAACACATCTTCTAGTCTTAAACTATTTTCTGATAAGCTAGAGCTTGCCTCTGCAATGGCCATGCCTTGGTTGCTAAATTGCTCAGCCACCATCACAACATCGCGCAGAATTGTGTTAGAAATTTCAGATAAGACTGTGACTTGCGTTTCTACTGTATCTTTTGTGTTATGTGTATATTGTTCAAGCATTTTATAGCTGTCTTGCAAGCTAATGACACGTGAAGCAAGCTGATCATCAATAGTGCCTAAATTCTCACCTGCAATAGAGATTACTTCATTTAGAGCATCACTTGTCACGCCAAGCTTGCTAATGATGTCATTGAGCTGTGTGTAGCCTTTTGTTGTTGCATCGCTAATGATTTCAACACTATTTTCAGCTTTATTTTCAAAGAGGCTAACGAGTAAATTACTTGATTCTTGAATGGCCGCATTTGCACTATCAGTTGCAGAATTAATGCCTGCGATTACAGCTTTTTGCGTATTTTCAAGCTCTGTTGTGACATCATTACCTCTGTTATGGAGGGCTGTCAGGAACAGATTTGTTTTATCATCAACAAGATTAGCAAATGTCTCAGAATGAATTTTGAGGGCATTATTCAGCTTTTCAGCACGTTCTGAAACTAAGTTATTAAAGTCTTGAGAACGGCTATCAAAAGCAATCGTAATTGTTGAAGTACCGTCATTGAAAATAGCTGCAAGCTCTTTTGTGCGGTTCTCTAGCATTTCATTGAATTCACTTGATTTTTTAGAAAGATCAATCGCTACTTCTTGACCTTTTTCAATCAACATATTTGTGGTTTCAGTCGTGCGCTTCATGACCTGCTCTTCAAAGCGTTCGATCTGATTATCAAATACAGAGTTTAATTCATTGCCACGGATTTCCAAGACACCAGAAATCTCAATCAATCTTTCACCTAGCGTTTCACCAATATGTTTGGCTTGGCTATTAATAATGCCACCAACTTCCGTTGATTTTGTAACAATTGATTGCGTAATTTCATTGCCAGATTCAGATATGATTGCAACAGATTGTGAAGTTGCTAATGTAATTTTATCTGAACTCTCTACCGTAATTTGGTCAATGACTTCAGCAACTTGAGTGCCTGTTAGCGCTACACGATCAGCACTTGCTGATGCGGATTGCTCAATAGCAGTAGAAGAAAGTTGCATCGCTTCATTTAATGTATCAACTGATTTTACTGAAGATTGCTCAAT
>WTKA01000082.1:13633-17481 GCA_011524605.1 Hyphomicrobiales bacterium
GAAGATTGCTCAATAGCGGATGCTGAGATCTGCATTGCCTCATTTAATGTATCAACTGATTTTACCGAAGACTGCTCGATTGCAGATGTAGAGATCAGCATCGTTTCATTTAATGTATCGACTGATTTTAGTGAAGATTGCTCGATTGCAGATGAGGAGAGCTGTGCTGCTTCATTGATCGAATTTACAGTATTTAAAGAAGATTGCTCGATTGCAGACGAAGAGAGCTGTGCTGCTTCTTTGATTGAATTAACAGAACTTAAAGAAGATTGCTCGATTGCAGATGAAGAGAGCTGTGTTGCTTCATTGATTGAATTTACAGTATTTAAAGAAGATTGCTCAATCGTTGTAGCTGTTAAATTTAGGGACTGATTAATTGCATCGCTACTACTCGCGCTAGATTGCGCCATTAGTGATGCGGCTTCTTGTGATGTGTTAATAAGTGATTCAGCGCTTTGTAAAGCTGTTCCGCTCACTCTATCTGTAAATTCAACTGTAGCTTTTTCAAGGGTTTGAGCTGCTGTTTGTGTATTATTTTGAAGTGTTGAAACCATTTCAGTTGTTTTAACATTTATTTGCTCAGATTGTTCAATACCTTTTTTAACGATAGTATCGCCATTATTGATAAGGTTATTAACAAGCTCAGAGCCTGTTTCATTCACAGCATTCACAAATAACTCACTACCTTTAGTAAGATTATTTGTGAGCTCGTATGATGAAGTCTCAATCATATTTGTAATGTGAGTGCTATTTGTTAGCAAGTCTTCAGCTGTTTGAGCGCTTGTTTCCGTAAGAGATTGAATGACATGACCGCCAATTTTTTCAATATTATTGATAAGGCGATCGCCTTTTTCAGACAATGTAGAGTCAATTGTTACGATATGCGCATCAAGAGAGGTTGATATGCCAGAAATTTTACTATCAATTTGTTGTGTTATGTCTGTAGATTTAAGATCTATTGTGTTTGCTATCTGATTACTTTGATCTGCTAGCGTTGTTGTAATTGCTTCAGAACGTGCAACAATAGCTTCTAAAATCTCTGATCCAAAAAGAGCAAATTGTTCTGTTGCTTCACCTGAGCGTTGTTGGAAGGCATTGACAATATTTGTGCCTGCAGTGCTCAGCTTTTCGCTCCATTCATGCGCGCTAGCGTGAAGGTGGCTTGTTAATAGTTCCCCAGAGGCATCGAGTTTTTGGATTAATAGATTATTTTGCTTATCAATGGAATGTGTGAGTGCTGTACCATCTTCTATAAGAGTTTTGCTCATTTCCTGATGAACAAGCTTTAAGTCATCCGATAAGATTTTAGCATTATGTGTAATTGTTTCAGAGAAATGAGAGCTGATTTTTTCTATGAAATTCTCTAAATCTGTATTGCGATTGCCAACGTCAATCATAATTGAATTTGTTGTGCCGCGATAAGCTTCTAATGTCTCATTTGTGCGATCTGTAAGTTGCTTAAGAAAATCACCTGAGTAATTTGACAGACTATCAACTACAGTTGTCTCAATTTGCTGGATATTTTCTTTTAAATCTTGAGTTCTACTGTCTAATGTTTCTACTAGATTTTCACTGGTAGAAGATAGAGTTGTAGAGAATTGACCAACTTGTGCACCAATCATTTCAGTAATACGTGTACCCGCTAAGGAAAGATTATCAGAAACAATTTTTGACATATCCTGCATGTCATCATGAAGATTATCCTGCGCACTTGTTATTGCCGCTCTTACACGTTCAGCATTTTGAACAATGCTGTCTCTCTCGCGGCCTAATTCATCAATAAGGCCACGCATCTTATGTTCATTACCATCATAAGATTGCTCAAGAATATTAATCTCATTTCTAACTTGCGCTTCTAAATCATGAGCCCGCTCAATTGCTCTTTCAATACCATCATTGAGCATATTAACTTCGCGGCGCATAGCCTGGCTGATTGTTGTAAAATTATCTGAAACTAAGCCTTCAGGCTGCGCCAGGCGAATAGCAACTTCGGTTAGACCATCAGCTACATTTCTAATATGGTTTGTTCTTCTGATGAAGAAGCCAAAACCTAGAATTAACAAAGTTGTTAAAATAACACCAAATGATGACAGAACAAGCGTTGGTTCCTGGAAAAATTGCTCGATTGTTGAAATTTGCCCGATTTCGCTTGAGAAGAAAGTATAGGTAAGTCCTCCCATAAGAATACACCAAATCGCAGCGATCCCTGCGGAAATCCACACGGGTAAGAAAGATGGTTTTTGGCGTAAATTATTAACAACAGATTCGATTGCAGTTTTATCTGTTTTTGACGCGCTGCTTTCATTATTCATAGCTATTGGTGGCGCAGGTAAAACAGGTGATTGAGGCTTATATTCTGTTTTTTCAAGATCAGAAAAATTATTTGTAATTTTATTTGTAGCTGCGGCTGCAGAAATAAAGTCAATGCTTGCACTATTTTTTTCATCTGAAGAAATAGTCTCTTCGATATTCTCTACAAGCTCTTTATTGAAATCTAGAGTTTGCTCCGCATTATTATTTGCTAGGTCAATATCGCTAATGATAGCATCATCAGCATCTGTATGATTTGTCTGAAGCGTAATATTTTCTTCAAGATCTAATGCAATTTCGTCAGTTTCAATTTGAAAGTCGTCTTCATCAAAACTAAATTCAACATCTTGATCTGCTGTCTCTATTTGATTAGCTACTTTAATTACATCCTCGTCAAGAGGGTCACTTATAGAAGCGTCTTCTTCTAAATCAAGATCAATATCAAAGTCAATTTCATCAGTAGAATTAAGGTTTAAATCAACATCATCAACCTCAACAGCCGCAGACGTTTCTTTTTCATCAATATCCAAGAATTCTGATAAATCTAAATTTAAATCTAGATCTATGCTATCATCAACATTATTATTTTCATCGAGTATTTCACTAGATTGTTTAATAATATTTTTATCATCATTTGGATTTGCCATAGGCTGTCCTCAACTCAATACTTGTTCGCTTGCGCAGTAGATTCCCTTACTTATCATAATAATTAGAGACTTTATTTATGCGCGTATTTTTTTAGTTAATTCTTTATTAAACACTTAAACACAAACGGAAAAAATATACAATTCATCACTTCTGTGCTTAGTCATGTCAAATGTTAGTTTTAAAATCATTGAAGATGGTTGTTGTCAATTCAATTTAAAAAATCTATTAAAAACAAAGATTTATATTTTAAGTATTTAAGAAAACCCTCGTTAACCTTAAATTGATTTTTTTCAGTATGAACCGTGGAAAACTTCCTATCTTCATACAAGTGTTACGCCTTTACGCTAATATTATAATAAAAAAAGGGGAATAATATGGCTCAACAACTTGCTCAAAAAGATAATTACAATTCAAGCACATATTCAAATATAGATACAAAAAATGCGCATTCAGCAATTGATTTAATATATTTATCAAGACAGACAAATGGCAATCCAAATCTAGAACAGGAAATTTTAAAGCTATTTGCTAGACAGCTTTTGATTTCTCATGATCGCTTGCAGGTTTGCAATTCTAGGGAAGATTGGGTTGAGGTTTTTAATTTTATTGACGCATCTGCTCAAAGTGTAGGCGCTTCAGAGCTGTCAAAGGCAGCAGCTCAAACGGCGCAAGAAGAAAATAGTTTTGATACCGCTCAAAGAGCAACACATCTTGCTAGATTGGATAAGCATATTGACCAAGTAAATCGGTTTTTAGCAGACTTGATTAACCAGCATTAATGAAATTAGGGTCTGGACTCAATTCCTCCATTGGGTTCACACCTTAACTCTTATTATGTTTTCAGAATAAAATCAAAGCTTACCCTAAATTGCTATTGAAATTTTGAAAAA
>WTKA01000082.1:17581-26635 GCA_011524605.1 Hyphomicrobiales bacterium
TGTTTTCAGAATAAAATCAAAGCTTACCCTAAATTGCTATTGAAATTTTGAAAAAATTAGGCATATGTCATTTATCTAACAAGATAGGAAATATTATGCCTAAAATTACTTATGTTTTAAAAGATGGTTCTGAAGTCACTTTAGATGCTGTATCTGGCTCAACTGTTATGGAAACAGCTATTAAGAATGATATAGAAGGAATTGACGCTGAGTGTGGCGGCGCTTGTGCTTGCGCAACTTGTCATGTCTATGTTGATGAAAGCTGGGTTGATAAAACGGGTAAAGCTGAGCCTATGGAAGAGGATATGCTTGATTTTGCTTTTGATGTGAAGCCTGAAAGCCGTCTTTGCTGTCAGTTGAAAATTACTGATGCGTTAGATGGATTAAAAATCATTGTGCCGCAGACACAGGGGTAAGCTTTGACTTCGTCTCATAGATCAGATTTTGTTGACCCTGTGCTAAAAACACAAGAATTGACAAAGCCAAAAAAAATATCCCGCTTTTACAAGGAAGTAAGCATTGAAGAGTCTAATACTAATTTTTGTGTATTATTAGATGGGAAAAAAGCTCGCACGCCTAAGAAGAAGATCATACAATTCCCTCTAAAGCCTTTAGCGGAAGCTATCGCAGCTGAATGGGATGCGCAGGACAAGGACATTGATCCTTTTTCCATGCCTTTGAATAGGCTATGTAATGTTGCCCTTGATATTGATGAAGAAGCAATAGTGCTGCTTGTTGATGAGTTGCTTAACTTCATTCAAACAGATGCGCTAATCTTCAGATCATACGAGCCTGAAGCTTTAGTTGCTTTGCAAGATGATCAATGGAATATAATCCAAGAATATGCTGAAGATTTATTGGAAGGGAAAATTACCCTAACACAAGGTTTATCTATTCCTGAGCAGTCTGATATTCTTTCAGAAAATGCAAGAAATATATTAAATGCTCTTTCTATTTTTGAATTAACAGCTTTGCATACGATTACAACAATATCTGGCTCTATCTTTATTGCCTTAACGTTGTTTACGCAGAATATATCTTCCGATCAAGCATGGCAGGCAGGGCATTTGGAAGAAGATTGGAATATTTCTTTATGGGGTGATGATGAAGAAGCGCAAAAAAGACGTAAATTTCGTCGTAAAGAATGGGACGCCGCTTGTAAGTTATTAAAAATTTTTCAATCTTGAATAAATTGATCAAAATTACGAGAATAAGTTAAAAATTAAATAGATTAAATGGATCAATCGCTTTATATAAAGTATCCATGAATGAATGTTAAATCTGGAGTAAGTAAATGTCAGACGTTTTTGATGAAATTGATGAAGAAATCCGCAAAGAGCGGATGGAAGCATTATGGAAAAAATTTGCTCCTTTTATCATAGGCTTAGCAGTTTTAGTTGTTGCATCTGTTGCAGGCTACCAATATCTGAACAATCATAAGATTGCTGAATCTGGCAAAAGCGGAGACCGATTTTTATCGGTTCTGAATGAAAATCCAACTGATGCCGAAGATGAAAATACAGAAGAAGCTTTGTTAGCTCTTGTTGAATCTGGCTATGGCGGATATCCACAAATTGCAAAGTTTAGACTTGCATCAGACTTTATCAAGCAAGAAAAAATTGATGAAGCGGAAAAATTATATGCTGACCTCATAGTAGAAGTCGATCAGATTGAATTAAAGAATATAGCGCTTATTCGTTACGGATATTTACTTTTAGAAAAAGGTGATATTTCTATTATTGAAAATCAGTTAACATCAATGCAGGGTGTATGGTCTGCAGTTGGTAAAGAAATTGCAGCTGTACATGCTTTCGGTAATGATGATTTTCAGCGCGCTGTGAATTTATTTGATGAAATCGCGCGTGATAGCCTTGCCTCTAACGAAGTAAGACAGCGCGCAGATAAAGCAATTTCTGTTTTAGCTGCTTCAGCAATCTATCCGGAAGCAAATTAAAGCCTTTTTCTTCAACTAAGAAGTAGAAGAGATATAAAAATATAAGAATAGGCATAATTAAAATGTTACTGAAGCAATATTTAAGATCATTTATCTGCTTATTCATAATTTTTATGCTTGCGGGTTGTTCATCTATTCGTGATGGCTTCAGTAAAGAAGAAGTTTTAGAGGGTGAGCGTTCCCTCCTTGTTAAAGACACAGACAGCGAACAGTCTGCTGGCATCGGGGGAGTTTCCATTTCTGCAATGCGCTTGAATGCAGATTGGTCTCAACCTGGTGGCGCCTTATCAAATGCACCCGGTAACCTGAGTTATAGCGGTTCTCTTTCGCGCATTTGGTCAACAAGCGTAGGCAGTGTTAAGCCAAAAAGATCTAGAACAGCGTCATCACCTATCGTTCATCAAGGCGCGGTCTATATTTTAGATACGAAGGGCATTATAAGCGCTACTAGCCTATCAACAGGCGGTAAATTATGGAATGCTAACATTGCCCCTATTGGTGAAAAGTCCAGTGTGACAGGCGGTGGGTTAGCTGCAAGTGGTGGTATTTTATTTGCTTCCACTGCATATGGTGAACTTGTTGCTTTAGATGCATCTAGCGGTAATGTTGTATGGACACGCGCATTAGGTGAGTCAGCGCGCTCAGCGCCAACAGCTGGTGAAGGTCTTGTCGTTGTTACAACAGCATCCAATAAAGTTTTAGCTTATAAAACAGCAAATGGTGCTGAGGCATGGGAGTTTAGAGGCATTCCTGAAAAGGCAGGTCTTATTCATGCGGGCAGTCCTGCAATTAGCTCTGGTACCGTTATTGTCCCATTTTCGTCTGGAGAAATTATAGCCCTTGAGGCCTCTTCAGGTAATTTAAGGTGGTCAGATACGCTAGTAAGGTCAGGTAAACGTTTTGCTCTATCAGGTTTTTCAGATATATCAGGCAACCCGGTTGTGAATAGCGGTGTTGTTTATGCTGGCAGCATATCAGGTCGCTTTGTTGCAGATAGTATTGGCGGTGGCTCTCGCCTTTGGACAAAAAATTATACATCGGTTGATAGCCCAGCCTTATCTGGTAATACATTATTCATTACAGATAATACGGGGCTATTGCTAGCTGTTAGCCGCGAAACAGGGGAGATAAGATGGTCAACCAAGCTTCCCATGGAAAGTCGTGAAAAATGGGGCGGCCCTTTATTAGCCGGTGGGGTTGTCTGGGTTGGCTCAAATAAAGGGCGTTTTGTTGGTGTTAAAGCGGAAACAGGTGCTATAGAATTGACAACCAGTTTGGGTTCTCCTGTTTTAGTGCCGCCAATTGTTGCTAGTGGCACACTTCTTATTTTAACGCAAAATGGCCGTCTTACTGCTTATAAGTAAAGCACGCTTGGAATATATATTATCGTTATGAAAACTTCTGATTTTAAAACACCTATCGATGTGTCCTTAAACCGCTATGAAGGACTTGCCCGTGTTGCTATCGTTGGACGCCCTAATGTGGGAAAGTCTACCCTCGTTAATCGACTTGTTGGCCGTAAAGTTGCTTTGGTTGATGATCGTCCAGGTGTAACGCGTGATCGTAAAGAAGTGTTAGCAAAAATTGGTAATCTACATTTTTTCCTTGTTGATACCGCTGGCTTTGAAGTTGGCACAGAACAAGATGATTTAACCAATCGCATGTGGCAACAGACCGAAATTGCCATTGAAATGGCCGATATTGTTCTCTTCGTTATGGATAGTATATCGGGCCTAACAACAGCTGATGAAGAATTAGCTGATATGTTGCGCCGTTCGCAAAAGCCTGTAATTGTTCTTGCAAATAAAATTGATGCTAAGAAAGCGCATTTAGGGGCAACGGAAGCTTATTCTTTGGGGTTTGGTGAGCCTTTGAAAACATCTGGTAGCCATGGGGATGGTATTCGCGATCTATTTGATGCTTTGATGCAAGAAATCACCAAGCTTGATAAAGAGACAGAGCCATCTGAAGAAGAAGATGACCGCATTCGTATTGCCATTATTGGTCGTCCGAATGCTGGTAAGTCAACATTGATTAATCGATTGATTGGTGAAGATCGTTTGTTAACAGGGCCGGAGGCAGGGATTACACGAGATAGTATTTCTTTGCCTGTTAGCTGGGAAGGTCATAAATTTGAAGTTTATGACACGGCTGGCTTAAGGAAGCGCGCGCGCGTACATGAAGGTCTAGAGAAGCTCGCTGTTGGTGATACGCTGAATGCCATTAAATATGCGCATGTTGTTGTTTTAATGATGGATGAAGACAATGCATTTGAAAAACAAGATATTCAGTTAGCAGACTTGGCAGTGCGGGAAGGGCGAGCGCTTGTTCTGGCTGTTAGTAAGTGGGATAATATTGAAGATAGCCAAAAAGCCCGTGCTAAATTTATGCAAGATGTCGAAGAAAATATGCCTCAAGTTAAAGGTGTGCCTCTTGTCACCGTCTCTGGCATGACAGGTCTTGGCATTAAAGCCATGCTTAAAAAAGTGGTTGAAGTGCATGAGACTTGGAACAAGCGTATTCCTACTGCAGATCTTAACCGCTGGCTTTCTGAAATGCTCGATATTCACCAACCGCCACTTGTGCAAGGTCGTCGTTTGAAAATTCGGTATATGACGCAAATTAAAGCGCGCCCCCCAACATTTGTCGCTTTTGCTCAAAAGGCAGATGATGTACCCAAGGCTTATGAGCGCTATTTAGTAAACGGCTTAAGGCGTGATTTTGATATGGAAGCTGTGCCGATACGCTTTAGATTCAAAAAAGGCCATAACCCGTATAAAAAATAATAGATTTTTACGAGAGAGCGCATGAAGAGCCTGTGTATTTTAGTTTTTAAGCAGATAAAAGGGCGCAGAATCTTAGGCGATTGCAGATGAATTTCTATCATTGGTAATTTTTTACTAAAAGTTAACCTAGCTTTTTAGATAAAATTTTATCTTTCTCTTATACACTTCTAGTAGAAGAATATAACAGAAAGAATTCTGAACTATGCCCTCTATCGTGTTAGACAGCTTTTCACGTGCGAGTATCCGATTTGAGAAACTCGCGACGCAAGAAGCGGATCGACTTGCAGATCTGCAAATAAGCGGTGAAATAAATATAAAAGAAGCGCAGAGCGTGCCGTTTAAGGCAGGTGCTGACCGTTTAACTAGTAAAATTTCATATAATGAATTTGAAATTTCAAAAGCCGATAAATATATTGGCTCTTTAGAAAATTCTCTCAATGCCATTGATCATATGCGAGATATGGTCGAGCAGATTACAGATTTAGAGAAGGTTGCTGCAACAGAGAGCGATTTAACACTAAGTGCTTCTTATATAGAACAGGCTGATGAACTTAAAGAACAGATTATCAAGATGGGTGAGAATGCCACTTTTAGGGGCTTGAATATGTTCTCAACATGGGGACAAGAGACTTTTCATATAGCTGGTCAAAATTTTTCTGCAATATCTGTTGATTTAGATGATATTATCTCAGGACTTGCTTATCGGGGCGGTAATGTTTTAAATATTCAAGATGGTGATTTTGATACGTCAGCCTATCCAAATCTTGTATCTGCCTATGGTGCAGATGTCATCAATAATGTTTACACAGATTTTACGGGTAATTATCCAGATGGGCAAGTTTTAAATGGCGCTGCCATAGGAACAAATGGTCCGGGGGGTAATAGTAGTATTGATCTTCTTAACCCTCAGACAAATAGAACTACTGGGTCGCATGTTCAGGTTCCAGCGTTTAGCTTGCCTAGCAATGCTTTTTCTATTGGCGTTTGGGCGCGCATGGATACATCAGGAAGGTTTAACCGTATATTTGATTTTTCTAATGATAGTGCCACAAATGGCCCCGGCGGTAATGGTTTAATTTTAACACGTTTTCGAAGTACTGATCGAATGCGTGCTTATTATAATTATAATGCAGCAGGGCCTGGTTGGGATGTGATTGCTGATTCTGGTGGAGGGGCTATTGTTAACGGAGAGTGGGCTTACTGGATGGTGACATTAGAAGAAGATGGCCTTGGAAATGTAACGCTTTCTCTATATAAAGATGGTAACCAATTATCGCAATCAACTGCTGCTGGCAGTGTGCCTGCAGCTACTTTGACAGAAAATTATTTCGGTGCAGCTGATTGGAATGGTGATGATACCATGTCTGGCGGCATTTCAGATTATGTTGTTTTTGATGAAGCGCTTGATACTACGGAAGCTATGGATTGGTATCAAGGTGTGGGTGTCACTGGGTTAGAAAAAAGCTTTTTTACTATGAGTTCAGAAAAAATTGAAGATACGCTCGATAAGCTTGAGGCGCATTATGAAACAGTGAAAATAGGTGTTGAGATGCAGCGTGATCAGCTTATTTTTAAAAATGAACTCTATGCTGATGAGATCACAACGCTTATGAGCATTGATACAGAAGAAGTTGCAGTTCAATCTAATCTTGCCCAAATGCGCCAAACACTTGCTGTTACCTCATTAGGGATTACATCATCATCACAAGCCAATATCTTAAATTTATTTGGATAAGCCGCGCTAAATAACCTTGACCCTAGGGCCTAAATAAGGCATTGAACAATCATCTTGTAGGGGTGCTTGAAAATAAGCTGAGAGGTATGACACCAACCCTTTGAACCTGATCGGTTAAGACCGGCGTAGGGAACGGGATCTTCTCTCTTACCCATGTTCATCTCAAGATAAATGTTGATATTTAATCCTTGGAGTGATTATGAAGAAAATATTTTCAATAGCCCTTTTCGGCTTCTTAGCCTTAACCTCTTCTGCTTTTTCAGCAGATAAGCTAACTTTATTGCTTGACTGGTTTGTAAACCCAGACCATGGCCCGATCATCATTGCAGAAGAAAAGGGATATTTTAAAGAGCAAAATTTAGAAGTGAATGTTGTTGCCCCTGCTGACCCGTCTGCACCACCAAAGCTTGTCGCAGCGGGACAGGCAGAATTAGCAGTAAGCTATCAGCCACAACTGCATTTGCAAATTCATGAAGGCTTACCATTAAAGCGTGTCGGAACTTTAGTTGCAACGCCCCTAAATTGCTTGCTCGTGCTAAAAGACGGGCCAATTAAAACACCTGCAGATCTTAAGGGTAAGAAAATCGGTTTCTCTGTTGCTGGTGTAGAGGAAGCTTTGTTAAGTGCTTTATTAAATAATTATGGTGTGAAGCTTGATGATATTGAGCTTGTGAATGTGAACTTCTCTTTATCGCCTTCTTTAATGTCAAAGCAAGTTGATGCTGTCATTGGGGCTTTTAGAAATTTTGAGCTTAATCAAATGGATATTGAAGGCGTACCAGGCAAATGTTTTTATTTAGAAGAAGAAGGTGTGCCTTCTTATGATGAGCTTATATATGTCGCTAAATCTGATATGGTGGGTGATGATCGCATTAAGCGCTTTTTAGCAGCGACGGAAAAAGCAACACAATATATTATCAATAATCCAAAAGAGAGTTGGGAAATCTTCTCTGGCACGTCAAAAGAGCTTCAAGATGAGCTGAATAAACGCGCTTGGACAGACACATTAACGCGCTTTGCTTTACGCCCAGCAGCGCTTGATGCAGGTCGTTATAATCGCTTTGAGGCTTTCTTAAAACAAAGCGGGCTTATTGACAGTATCAACCCCGCTTCTGATATAGCTGTTGATGTGACGGCACAATGACGGCTTTTCATGATTATGGACAAGCATTTGCTCTGTTAAAAGAGAATGCAAATGAAGCATGGCGCGATTATACGCGCCATGACTTTGTTGAGGGTTTAAAAGATGGCAGTCTAAGCAAAAATAATTTCTTACACTATCTTAAACAGGACTATATTTTTCTTATCCATTTTTCTCGCGCTTGGGGGCTTGCGATAGCAAAATCACAAAGTTTGGATGAAATGAAAGCCGCTGCAACAACAGTTGATGCTTTGGTAAACCATGAAATGGCATTGCATGTCACTATTTGTGAAGCGGCTGGTATTAGTGAGGCTGAACTTTTGCAAACTGTCGAAGAAGCTGAGAACATGGCTTATACACGCTATGTTTTAGAAGCAGGTTATTCTGGCGATTGGCTTGATTTAGTTGCAGCTCTCTTGCCTTGTGTGCTTGGCTATGGTGAGATAGGCAAAAGGCTTAAGACAGAAAAAACAAGTGATACCTATCAAGACTGGATTAAAACCTATTCAGGGGAAGAGTATCAAGATGTTTGCTATAATGTAGGCAAGCTATTTGATATAGGGCTCCGAAATCGCTTAGGCGATGCCTACCAACAGACGCCAAGATGGCAGGCATTAAACCAAATTTTCCTTGATGCAACACGGCTAGAAGTCGGATTTTGGACTATGGGCATGCGGGGATGAATGGATAAAGCGCCAGCAATCTTTGTGAAAGGTAAAGCTCTTACGAAAGACGGCAAGCCTCTTTTTGAAGGGCTATCTCTATCTATTGAATCAAATGCTGTGACGTGTTTGCTTGGTGAATCTGGCGTGGGTAAATCCACGCTTTTACGTCTTATTGCTGGTCTTTCTACCCATACCTTATTTGAAGGTGTTATTTACGCTTCAGATGAAAAGTCTATCCATAATCGCCTTGCCTATATGGCGCAATCTGATTTGCTCTTTCCTTGGCTTACAGTAGCGCAAAATGTGGCCTTGGGGAT
The DNA here is from genome assembly GCA_011524605.1 of Hyphomicrobiales bacterium. Classification (GTDB taxonomy): domain Bacteria; phylum Pseudomonadota; class Alphaproteobacteria; order Rhizobiales; family WTKA01; genus WTKA01. Next base: position 26,180 of record WTKA01000082.1, read on the forward strand.
ACGTTTGCGTGGTGAAAAAGGGGATTGCAATCAAGTCTTAGCTATGATTGAAAAAGTGGGGCTGCAAGATCATATCACAAAAAAGCCCAATCAACTTTCAGGGGGGCAAAGACAGCGTGTTGCTTTGGCGCGCACACTTATGGAAGATAAAGAGATTATATTGCTTGATGAACCTTTTTCGGCACTTGATGCAAAAACACGGTCGGAAATGCAAGATTTAACAGCTAATCTCCTTAAAAATAGAACTGTTTTACTTATAACCCATGATCCTGGAGAAGCAGCTCGATTAGCCCATAAAATTTATATTATGAGCCAAAAAGGTCTTGAAATGAAAGCTGTGCCAAACTCTCCCATTCCTCGTGATGTCGATGATTTGACAACCTTAGAGCTGCAAGGCCAGCTATTAAGGCAGCTGCGCGGGGTAGGGCAATGAAATATCTCTATCCTATTTTTGCC
>WTKA01000082.1:26735-29264 GCA_011524605.1 Hyphomicrobiales bacterium
ATCACTTCTTCTTTTTTTGATGGCCTTATGAGGACACCAAAAGGCTATTTAGATTTAGCTCAAACGATGCAAGCAAAGCCTTTTGCTATCATGTGGCGTGTTCGCATTCCTGCGGCTCTTCCTTCTTTAGCCTCTGGCATAAAGCTTGCCGCTGTTTATGCGCCTATTGGTGCTGTGATTGGCGAATGGGTGGGTTCCTCTCAAGGGCTCGGCTATCTCATGCTTCTTGCTAATGGTCGCGCTAAAACTGATCTTATGTTTGCTGCAATGCTCACATTAGGCGTTTTATCTGTTTTGCTTTACTTAATTGCAAATTTTGCGGGTAGAAAATTAGAGCAGCGTCATGGGATTATTTAATCTTATGGCGGTTTGGAATTGTTTTATTTCTATCTTAAACTCACTTCTATATAGGCAAAATAACAAAAAATAGTCATAATATTTTTTATATATTCGTAGAGTATCTCGCATTTTCTCAAAAATAAAGGAGAAATAAAAAATGTATTCGAGAATGATGACTGACTGTTTAGAGAGTAATTTTTAACTCTTATTAAATGCACAATATTCAAATATCAAACCTTGTCAGGGAAGATGGACGATGAAATTATTTACATCAATAACAATATTATTATTAATATGGGCAAGCATTGCTAATGCGAATATGCCACCCCCAAGCTTTCCTTCTCAAATATTTGAAACTCAGCATGGTAAGATAGAGGTTAAGCAATATAAAAACAGTTTGAAAACGCCTTGGAGTATTGCTTTTTTACCTGATGAGACATTGCTTATCACATTAAAACAAGGCCAGCTTAAGCATTTTGACCCGATATCAAAACGCTATAGAAATATTGAAAACATCCCTAAAGTAGTTTCAAAAGGGCAGGGGGGATTGCTGGATGTTGCTGTTTCAAATAATTTCGATAAGGATCAAACAATATTTCTCTCTTACTCTCGTTCTGTTGGCTTATTTAGCGCTGCTACAGCTGTTATGAGAGCTAAACTCCAACTAGAACCGCAACTCAAGCTAACAGATCATAGAATTATTTATGAACAGACAAAGCCGACTTCTAGCGGTTTTCATTATGGATCCCGTATCGTTGTAAAAGGAGAAGATATATATATAACCAACGGTGATAGGGGCGATGAAGATAGGGCGCAGGATGTATTTGATACAGCGGGAAGCATAATCAGAGTGAAAACAAATGGTTCAATCCCAAAAGATAATCCTTTTGCTTCAGGAAAAAAAGGCCACGCAACAATTTGGTCTTATGGTCATCGAAATCCACAAGGCTTGGCTTTAGACGAACTCACTGGTGAGGTTTGGTCTGTAGAGCATGGGGCAAGGGGAGGCGATGAAATTAATTTACCTCAAAAGGGTAAAAATTATGGTTGGCCTATTATCTCTTACGGCACACACTATTCTGGAGGGAAAATTGGAATTGGCACTGAGGCACCTAATATGGAGCAGCCAAAATATTATTGGGATCCTTCTATCGCACCATCGGGTATGACAATTTACCGAGGCGCTTTATTTCCTCAATGGCAGGGAGATATTTTTGTTGGTGCTTTGAAAGATCGTAAAATTGTGCGCCTTGAAAAAACAAAAGCAGGAGAGGTAAAGCAAGCTGAAATATTATTAGAGGGAGAATATGGGCGGATTAGAGATGTGCGAACCGGTCCTAAAGGCGCTATATGGTTTATAACGGACAGTGAACAAGGCGGCCTCTATCAAATTATACCTGCAAAAGAAAAAAACCCGTAAATCTAAAGATTTACGGGCAAGTTGACGTATAAGTAGTAGTAGTAGTAGATATTCACATCATTTCCTTGCTAGTATAATGGTCAGCACGGAAATGCAAAAAGGATTAAGCTGCTTGATCGAAATTCACACCCACAGCTGAATCAGCTGAAGGACGACCTTGACCAAATCGATCATAATTCACGGTTGTTTCAGGTCGTTCTTCTTTAGGTGCTGCACGCTCGGCAGGAGATTGGGGATCTCTCACTGGCTCTGCGTCATTTGATTTTGCCACTTCTGCATTCTCAGTGCGTACAACAGGTTCAACCCGTTTTAAAGGTGCTGCTGCACGCGGCTCAGAACCATTTTCAACACCCGCTGCCAGATCCCTTGCAACAGGCTGTTCAGAGTTTTTAAAGCTAGGTCGCTCAAAAGCTGCGATATTTGAAGTTACTTGCATCTCACTATCCCTTCTGGTGAATAACAATTGAGATAATCATAGCAATAAAATGTAAGGAAAAAATGCATTTAAGTCATTGCATTTATTGTATTTTTTCATTTTTTTTTCTTTAAATACACAGAAAATTTTAGCAAGATTTTATGGATATTATTCCTTAAATTTAGTTTCAATTTTTAGGTATAAAAAGTCCATTAATAAGAAAATGCCAAATGCGACGCGTTGCATTATAAACGCGGTAAGGGCCTACAAGTAATCGTTTATACCATTTGAATTTAATTTTATATTGCATCGATAAATCTGGTGTAATGGTCGATACTTTTATTTCTTGCCCCCT
>WTKA01000082.1:29364-32356 GCA_011524605.1 Hyphomicrobiales bacterium
GAATTTGCACTCAAAAATCTAAGGATAAAAGAGTTATGAAAAAAGCTATTCAAGATTTTTTGAGCTTAGTTGCGCGTGATTGGAGGCATTTTAATTGGTTTGCTAAACCTAATATATCCTATTCTGAGACTTGCTTATTTATAACGGGAAAATTTTTTCCATTGAGCTTAGCATTTAGTATTGTGACATCGGCCATTTTCTTTTCAATCATTTTCCTTGATACGCCTTTTGCTGTTTTTGCAAAACAAATAGATCCCAATATACGCCATTTCTTTGGAGAAATTACAGAGATTGGTTCATCTGAATGGTTTATCATCGTAACATTGACCATTATTTGTTTTACATTAATTGGAATGCGCATATCTAATAGCATGAAGATGAAATATTCTTTGGCCTTGATTAGGCAATGGAGTTGGTATTTTTTGGCTGTAATCGCGATTGTGGGCTTGTCTGTCAATTTTGTGAAATATGCTTTAGGACGTGCAAGGCCAAAGCACTTTGAAGAACTAGGCGTTTTAGAATTTGATTTTTTACTTTTTGAATCAAGTTTTGCCAGCTTTCCTTCAGGTCATACGACAACAGTAATTTCAGCCGCTTTTGCCCTTGCAATTATATTTCCAAAACTACGTACTATTCTTATAACCATTGGATGCTGGGTTGCTTTAAGCCGTGTTATTATCGGCGCGCATTATTTATCTGACATTTTAGCTGGATATCTCTATGGTGGCGTTGGAAGTTTTATTATGTATCAATATTTTCTTTGTCAAAAATATTTTAAAGAGCCAACAAAAAAACGACGCGAAATAATCCGCGCCGCTTTTAAATCTTGTTTGAAAAATCGCTAATTTATTAAGCGATATTTCTCTTATTTTCAATCGCAAATATGGCATCAACTAAGGACTGACCAACGCCTTCACCTTCAGAAGATGGGCCGTGTAGTAGATTTTCACGACTACGCTTTTCCTCATCTGTCTCTGTTGCCATAATTGAAAATTCGCCAGTATTACCTGCTTGAAGATTTAACACTTCATGCATTTGAGTAATACGTTCTTCAAGGCGCTCCAATGATGAAACAACACGTTGAATACGCTGACCTGTCAAGTCCTGGAATGAACATGCTTCAAATATACTTGTTACATGATTTGTAACAGCCATTTGATAGGCATTAGGATTTGATGGATCCATAGTTAGACTAAGCATTTCTTCTGCTTGTTCCATGATAGTGTCTGTTGCTGATTCAGTTGTTTTAACAACTTCTTGCAAATCACCAATAGCACGAGAAATACGTGTCAGGCCGTTATCTCCCGTTTTCAGACGTGATACGCTTCTTTTAATGGACGTTAAATGGTCTGAGTAGTTTCTAATCTCACCATAAATACCATTATCGAGAGATTGATAGAAGGTTTTAAGTGACTCAGCACTTAACTCAGCCAATGCGATGATATCTTCAATTGATTTACCATCAGCGCGTCTGTCGCGAATATCACGTACTGTCTTATTGATGAGTTCAACATCTAAGTTAGACATGATTTCCCCTTAATCACTCAAAAAGAGTGGGTTATAAACTTGACTTGATGATTATTCACCAAATACAGCGTCAATTTTACCTTTAAGGGTTTGCGCATTAAACGGCTTAATAATATAATTATCAACGCCTGCTTTTTTTGCAGCAATCACATTTTCTGTTTTTGACTCAGCTGTTACCATAATAAATGGTGTTGCTGCTGTAGGCTCATTAGAGCGAATTTCACGCAGCAGCTCATAACCTGTCATAGGCTCCATATTCCAATCTGAAATGATCAGACCATATTTACGATCCTGCATTTTGCGAAGTGCTTCTGAACCGTCCATTGCTTCATCAACATCATTAAAGCCAAGCTGCTTTAATAAGTTTTTGATAATGCGGATCATTGTTTTGTAGTCATCTACTACAAGAATTGGCATTGAAGTGTCTACTGACATGATTACTGTCCCCGTACTCATACTAATTATAACTGATAGCGCTTTTTATCGCTAGGTATAATTACTAGCATGGCTGGGTTGCTAAAATATTAAATTACAAACTTGAATAAATGCCCAAAGCATGAAAACGGTCATTTGTTAAAATGTTAGTTTATTTTTGTTTAATAGCACTCATTTGTATATTTATACGGGTTTTGAGATTATTTTGAGTGTATTTTATTATATAAAATGAGTGTAGATAGCTATAATATGCCAATGGCTATGATTAGAATAAAGCAACAAACTTGCTCCTACATGACTACTCCTATGTATTGATAATAGCTTTGTTCGGTAAAATTGAAGTCTTAAGCTTTGCTGTTTCTGGCTATTTAGGCTCAGGAACTATTAATTTTGTTCAATTCTATTTGAATTAAAAGTATTAAGTGGATGAAAGTAAAATAAAAGCATACTACTGTTGAAAATTTATTTTTGACAAATGATGCTTTCTTTGGATGGCGTTCCATCTTCATTTTTTATACTATAGCAGCTTTATATTACTGCTACTTTACGTATTGGATCTTGGAGAAACAAGACCCAAAAAAGTAATGGATAATAATACGCCAATATCTTACATGACGCCCCTTATCTTTGAACTGCTATTTTGGGCTTATGCGCTCTGTAGTACTTTTTCCATTGGTGCCTTTTATATACTTATGAAAAATAAGGCTTATTCAATATAATGCTTATCATGAATTATAGAGTTATAATATTTGGTCTTAAGATCCTTTGTATTAGATTATATAAAGATAAAATTTTACCTATTTATTTTATTGACTTTTAATTACCCTTTGATTTTTTTAGATAAAATGTAATTTCATTTGAGTTGTATTAATATCAAATTGCTATCATCTTTGAAAATTTAAGGCGTTTTCAGGGTAATTATAATGACAAATATATCGTTGAGCTCATATCAACATTCAGTCATTCGGCATAATAAAATAGCTGCTAACAATGTTGAAAAAATTGCAGAAAATAGCAATGGAACAAAGGA
>WTKA01000044.1 GCA_011524605.1 Hyphomicrobiales bacterium
ATGGTGCGGCCGAGAAGACTCGAACTTCCACGGGAGTTACCCCACAGCGACCTCAACGCTGCGCGTCTACCAATTCCGCCACGGCCGCAAACCATGATGGTAGGAGATTGTGATTAACAAACAACCACATAAAATGCAAGCGCAAAACCGCGCTTTACATTATTTTTCATGAAATTTAATATTATGACTGGCGCAATGCAAATAACGCATTTTCAGGTACTGGCGTACCCTGTTGCCTTGTAATTCTTTCAGTAATTCTAAATAAGATTTTATCGTCGTTAAAATCTATTTCGCCAATAGCAATTGGAATATTGTTTGCTAATAATATTGCGGGATCGTCTTCAGTTACATCTAATTCTACGATCGCACCACGACCAAGTTTTAAAAATTGCTGCACAGAAATCACACTATTTCCTGCAAGAACGCTAAGTTCAACCTCAACCTTAGTCATCGCCGACATATTCACAACTCCAAAAAAGCCTACTAAAACTAAATTCAGTAAACACTTTTATCCTTTATTTTCTGTAAACAAATTGTCACATAGTAAGACATGACTTCATTTTTTATGAAAATAAATATATATAACATCGCATTATAGAGGCTCGATACAATGCAAACACAACAAAATGCGATAGACTGGATTATCACAGAGGATATAATTGCTTATCCTTTAGCGCTTGAAAAAATGCAAGCCCGCGTAGAAGCAATTATTAGAGGCGAAAAAAATGAGGCTATTTGGCTGCTAGAACATCCGCCTCTTTATACAGCAGGAACAAGCGCCAAGAGCGAAGATTTGATTAAACCAAATCAATTTGATGTTTTTCAAACCGGACGTGGCGGTGAATATACCTACCATGGGCCAGGACAACGCGTTATCTATGTCATGCTTGATTTGAATAAGCGCGGCAAAGATGTCCGAAAATTCATCACAGAGCTTGAAGGCTGGATTATCGACATGCTGCAAGAATTGACAATTTCAGCGACAACGCATCCTGATCGCGTTGGCTTGTGGGTTGATAGCCAAAATGTCAATGCTTATTCAGAAAGTAAAATTGCGGCTATTGGTGTTCGGTTAAAAAAATGGATTAGCTTTCATGGGATTAGCCTTAATATTGATCCTGATTTAAGCCATTTTGAAGGTATTGTGCCTTGCGGCATTTCAAACCATGGGGTTACTTCCCTACAACAATTAGGCCATATTCTAACCTATCCAGAAGTAGATATGTTGCTAAAACAAACATGCGAAAAACGTTTTGGCTTAGTACAAAGAGCATCTTTTGAATCATTGTAAGCTATTTAGGTTTTTCAATTTCGATGCCAAACCTCATTCCATGGTCGTTGTGCTTTTATAAAAGGTTTGAATATCACATTGCCCTGCTTATCATTGGGTAAATAAATCTCAATACCGCCGCTTTTATTAAATTGCTCAACAGTATAGACATAGTCAATTTCCATGCAATCAGCTGGCATATTTTGGATTTTTTTTTGCAAAATCAACACCTGTTTTGAATGGCAATTCTCGGCTCTAATCTCATCTAGCCTATGATAGAGAATATGGAGATTGTCTTTTATAATATTGCAGCCTTTTTTTGAGCAATCCATTGATGTCATCATATCTTTTTCAGGTGCAAGCGCTAATTTCTTTTCCCATGTGTTTCTTGTCAGGCTTGAACGCCCCCATATCTCATAACTGTCCTGCTTATGCCTTACAGCGACGGTATAATTTTGACTGGAAATAAGGATATCACCAAATTGCTGTGTAGGAGCATTCAGCCCTAGTAAAAATAAAATAGGTACGAAAATAAAAATCCGCTTTTTCGCAATTAAACAAATGAATATTATTGCTATAAAAATGAGAAAAGCCATGGGGGAAAAGCTTATTTCGCCTAATTGAGAGAAAGGATGAGCACTTACTTTTTGAGCAATTTCAGCTGTGAGTTCAAGACCCACCGCCATGATTTGCAAGGGGTAGTATTCAAGGCCATAGGGCATTAAAATAAGTGCTGCTAACCCCATGGGCATGACAATAAAGCCTATAATTGGCATAGCAAAGAGATTGCTGATCAAGCTTAATGGCGCCGCATTTTGAAAATGAAAAATTGCAAAGGGAGCGGTCGCTACCCCCGCAAGTAAGCTTGTGAAAAGTAAGCCGCCAAAAAATTTGCCCAGCTTTATGATTATTTGAGAAAAAAAGCCTCTACTTTCCCAAAAAACTTTATTAAATCTCCTACTGGTTTTTATTTTTCTTACAAAATTATAACCCAAAATAAGGGCTGTAGCTGCCGCATAGGACATTTGAAAACCGGCTTGCATGACTGAATGCGGCCAAATGAGCAATAAAATAACAGCTGATAGCAAAAGATTTTGTAGGGTTAAGGCGGGTTTATTCGATAAAATAGCAAAATAGAAAATTGATATCATAATCACAGCACGACAGGTGGAAATAGCCATACCACTGATTAACAAATAACCGATTGCCGCTGCTAATCCTGATAGCGCGGCAATTTTTTCAATCGGCAGACGATTCGCAGCTGTTGGGATACATAATAATAGTGAGCGAATAAAAGCAAATAAAGCACCTGATATAAGCAGAACATGCATGCCAGAAATTGCTAAAACGTGAGCCAGTCCACTTCGACGTAAATTGACAACATCTTCCTTTGCAATAGAACCTCTATCGCCAATTAAAAGCGCTTTAGCAAGTGCCATTGATTGTCCATCTAAAGATTGCTCAATTCTTTTACCAATACGTTCTCGGAATTGATTGATAGATATAGTCATTATATTTTGAAGACCAAGGCCTGTTTTCTCAGTCTCTTCAGCAAAAGAAAAATCAGTGGTTTGATATATTTTTAAAATAAAACCAATGCCTGCAATTGATTTAAAATAGCTTTGTTGCCCAAAATCAAAAGCTTGTGGCAAAGCAGGTGTCCCTGATGGCGATAATCTCGCTAACAAGGTTACAAAATCTCCCGATTTTGGCCTTTCAATATTCTGCCTTGCAAATAATCTGATTTTTTCTGGAAGTTTTTCTTTGGGTCTACTCTTCATAAAAATCGGTTTAATGATCAGATCTGAACCACTTTCTCTTTGCCGACTTTCAAGAACAAAGCCCTTAATGGTTGTGATATGAGCAGGCGGAGAGATCAAATTTTGCTGATAGTTTTCTGTATTAATTTTTGCCAATAAAAAACCACTGCAGAAAATGATAACTACTAATGGCGCGTAAGAAATCAGGCGATATTGCTTGAATATAATATAAACACAACATGCCAATATGAATGGCGCTGAGATCGCAATGAAGCTTGGTTCAATAGGTAGTGAAAAATAGCCAATAATACTTAAAACGAATATAAGAGTCCCTTGTGTAAAACCAAGGCCAAAGCTATCTTTAAGATCCTGAACAAACCCTTTTATGGAAAATATCTTGAGAAAAATATTCTGTTTATGCGCTTCTTGATCCTCAAGCTCTATTGTGTGAACGGGATAAGAATCTTGCCAGCCTGCAGCAAGCGTGGCTCTTTTTGTATCAATTATCGCATCATTCTGCATTCCCTCGCTTAACGCAGGCGCAACAATGTGATAGAGGCTATCCTCACATATATTAGAATCTTCAATTTGAGTTTGCTTTGACATGACACAAAATATCGTTACGCGTTTTGCCCCCTCCCCCACAGGATATCTACATATTGGTGGCGCAAGAACAGCCCTTTACAACTGGCTTTTTGCACGTCACCATGGCGGAAAAATGCTCTTAAGGGTTGAAGATACAGATAGAACACGTTCAACTCAAGGGGCAATTGATGCAATTTTACAAGGAATGACTTGGTTAGGCCTTGATTGGGATGGCGATGCTATCTATCAATTTTCAAGAAAAGAGCGTCATGTAGAGGTCGCACAAGCATTATTATCGAGCGGCAAAGCCTATCAATGCTATGCGAGCGCTGAAGAATTAGAGCAAATGCGAGAAGAGGCAAAAGAAAAAGGCCTCCCCATAAAATATGACGGTAGATGGCGTGATAGAGATCCAAGCGAAGCACCTGATGGGATCAAACCTACAGTTAGATTGAAAGTAGAGCAAACAGGGCAAACAATCATCAAAGACCTTGTGCAAGGGGATGTGATATTCAACAATGCTGAATTAGATGATCTTATCCTATTAAGAAGTGATGGCACACCAACATATATGCTTGCTGTTGTTGTAGATGACCATGACATGGAAGTATCCCACATCATTCGTGGAGATGATCATTTAAACAATGCCGCACGTCAAGCTCAAATTTTCAAAGCCATGGGATGGGATATCCCCACAATGGCGCATATACCGCTTATTCATGGGGCTGACGGTGCCAAACTATCTAAGCGCCATGGGGCTCTAGGCGTTGAGGCCTATGCTGAAATGGGCTATCTACCACAAGCGATGACAAACTACCTCGCTCGCCTTGGGTGGTCACACGGAAATCAGGAATATTTTTCAACTGATGAACTTATTCAATATTTTTCTTTTGATACGGTAGGAAAAGGCGCAGCGCGTCTTGATCTAGATAAAATGAATGCTGTCAATGCCCATCATATGCGCAATGCTGACCCTGAAGCTATTTTTGCAGACTGGATTAAATTTCTAAAATCACAAGAGCAATATAAAAATTGGGTCGATACAGCCTTAGTAAAAAAAGAGACTATTATCAGAGCTCTACCCTTTGCTGCAGAGCGAGCAAAAACATTGGTCGACTTAAGCGACTCTTTGGAATATATTTTAAAAGAAGCTCCATTCGTTTTTGAAGGAAAAGCTTTAAAGCAGCTAAATAGTGATAATTTAGCGCGGCTATCTCGCTTAAGTGATCTTATGCAAACACAAAAACCGCAAACAGAAACTGATTTTCAAGCGCTAATTGATCAAATTTTAGAAGAAGATGAGATTAAACTTGGCAAATTTGGCCCCGCCATTCGCTTAGCTTTAACAGGCACAACAAAAGCACCAGGGCTCACAGATATATTTACTATATTAGGGGCTGAACTCTGCCAAAACAATTTATTAAAAATCAAAGAATATGGATCAAATATAGACTAAAGTCACATATCTAGACTTGATATAATCACTTTATCACATATATTGATACAAATTTAGACAAAATTCCGGCTTGCCCATATTGTAGTCTCAAAGCAAATAGGCTATGCACTGCACAGAGTAAAGAAATAAGAATAAGCCTTATAAAAGGCATTCCCCGAAATAGGAGAACCCTCGTGACCGATAAAATTGCCACCCTAACCCTTGATGGTAAAAGCTATGAATTTCCTGTAAAATCAGGGACAATTGGCCCTGACACGATTGATATTTCTACTTTATATAAGGATACAGGCTGCTTCACACTTGACCCTGGCTTTACATCAACAGCATCTTGTGATTCAGAGCTAACCTATATCGATGGCGGCAAAGGTGAGCTTCTCCATAGGGGTTATTCTATTGAAGAATTAGCTGAAAAAGGTGATTTTTTAGAAACTTGCTATTTGCTATTATTTGGTGAACTGCCTACACAACAGCAAAAAGAAGAATTTACAACCAGCGTGACCTATCATACGATGCTTCACGAGCAAATGTCACGCTTCTTCACTGGTTTTCGTCGTGATGCGCACCCTATGGCGATTATGGTTGGTGTTGTTGGCGCGCTTTCTTCATTCTATCATGACTCTACAGATATTAATGATCCGAAACAGCGTATGATTGCCAGCTATCGCATGATTGCTAAAATGCCAACAATTGCAGCATGGGCGTATAAATACAGCATTGGGCAGCCTTTTATCTATCCAAAAAATGATCTTGATTATTCTTCTAACTTCTTACGCATGTGCTTTGCTGTTCCTGCAGAAGAATATGAGGTAAATCCTGTTTTTGCAAAAGCAATGGATCGTATTTTCATTCTTCATGCTGATCATGAACAAAATGCATCAACCTCTACGGTTCGTCTTGCTGGTTCTTCTGGTGCAAATCCATTTGCCTGCATTGCAGCGGGTATTGCCTGCCTTTGGGGACCTGCCCATGGCGGAGCTAATGAAGCAGCACTCTCTATGCTTTCTGAAATTGGTAGTGTTGACCGCATTCCAGAATATATTGCCCGTGCAAAAGATAAAAATGATCCTTTCCGCCTGATGGGTTTTGGTCACCGCGTTTATAAAAACTATGATCCTCGCGCTAAAATCATGCGTCAAACCACTCATGAAGTACTTGAACAACTTGGTAAAACAGATGATCCTCTTCTGCCAGTGGCTATGGAGCTTGAAAGAATTGCGCTTGAGGATGAATATTTTGTAAAACGCGGCTTATACCCGAATATTGATTTTTATTCTGGCATTACACTTCGTGCTCTTGGTTTCCCAACCTCAATGTTCACTGTATTATTTGCTTTAGCAAGAACTGTAGGCTGGATTTCTCAGTGGAAAGAAATGATTGAAGATCCAAACCAGCGTATTGGTCGCCCGCGTCAGCTCTATCAAGGCCCTGCACCGCGTAGCTACAAGCCTATTTCTGAGCGCTAATTCTTAGGATCAGTACATCTTAATAATGATAAAAAACCTTCAGATTTTTCTGAGGGTTTTTTATTTTCTAGCCATAATAAAGAATTATTGCCGCTTATAGCGATTTAAACAGCAAAAAGGGGTTGATTATCGACGTTTTGTATCTCATATGCATTTGAAAATAATATTTATGTTTTTGAGGACAAAATGACAGATAAAGATAAATCAAAAAAAGCTGGCCATTCAGAAATGGTTTTTGAGGCAGAAGTTTCACGCCTCTTAGAAATGATGGTACATTCGGTTTATTCTGATAAAGACATTTTTCTAAGAGAATTGATTTCAAATGCATCTGATGCCTGTGAAAAATTACGCTTTTTAGGTCAAACAGATGCTGATTTAATAAAAGATAACGGTGATTTTCAAATCACTGTTGTTATTGACAATGACGCTGGTTCATTAAGCATCGAAGATAATGGTGTGGGTATGGACAAAAAAGATTTAATGGAAAATCTTGGCACCATCGCGCGCTCTGGAACAAAAGCATTTCTTGATAATGCAGAAGAAGCTAAGGATAACTCCGCCTCTGCTTTAATCGGGCAGTTTGGTGTTGGCTTCTATTCTGTCTTTATGGTTGCAAGCTGGGTTGAAGTCACTACGAAAAAAGCTGGCACAAATAAAGCATGGGTTTGGACATCTGAAGGTAAAGGCTCATATAAAATTAGTGAAATGGATGGTGAGGGTGTCCCCCCTGGCACAACAGTAACACTGCACCTCAAAGAAGACGAGAAAAAATATCTCGATGTTCTTACCCTTGAAGGCATATTAAAATCTTATTCCGCTCATATTCCTATTCCTGTTAAACTCGCTAAAATGCCCGGCGCAGAAGAAAAGGCAGAAGACCCGATTGATATCGGCGATGGCACTGCCCTTTGGCGCAAATCAAAATCTGAGATTACAGCTGAAGAATATCAGCAATTTTACCAAATGACTGGCGGTGTATTTGGCGACCCTGCCCTTACTCTGCATTATAAGGTTGAAGGCCGTCAAGAATATACTGTTCTTGCTTTCATTCCTGATTCAAAGCCATTTGATTTATTCGATCCTGAACGTCGCGGGAAAATGAAACTTTATGTCAGACGTGTTTTCATAACGGATGAAGCAACGCTGCTGCCTTCATGGCTAAGATTTGTTCGTGGGCTTATCGATTCAGAAGATCTGCCGCTCAATATTTCTCGTGAAATGCTGCAAGAAAGCCCTGCCCTTGATGCTATTCGCAAAGCTGTGCAAAAGCGCGTCATGTCTGAATTGACAAAAATGTCTGAAAAAGAAGCGGACAAATATGCAAACTTTTGGGATAGTTTCGGCCCTGTCTTAAAAGAAGGCCTATACGAAGACCCTATGGCACGCGATGAAATCTTTGCTCTTTGCCGTTTCAAGACATCAAAATCTGGCGATAAATTTATTACACTAAAAGACTATGTCGCTGGGATGAAAGACAATCAAACTGCAATCTATTTTGCAACAGGCGAAAGTGCTGATGCCATTTTACAAAGCCCTCAATTAGAAGGCTTTGCAAGCAAAGATGTAGAAGTATTGCTCTTGTCAGACCATGTTGATAGTTTTTGGACATCAACAGCCCTCGGCTTTGATGGCAAGCCATTCCAGTCTGTTACCCAAGGCAATGCAGATTTAACTAATATTGATGGCTCTGAAAATGAAAAATCAGCTGAAGATAAAGCTGATGACAAAGCTGATGATAAAACAGCTGAGGTTGCCGCTCTTGTATCTTTCTTGGAAGAAGAATTGAAAGACCATGTTGTTGAAGTGAAAATTTCTAATCGTCTTTCTAAAAGCCCTTGCTGCTTAATTGCACCCCAAATGGGGCCTGATCGCCGCCTAGAGCGCATGCTATCACAAGCGCAAGGCAATAGCATGTCAAAGCCTATCTTTGAGTTAAACCCAGCACATGAGCTTGTTGTCAAAATGGCTGACGCTTATAAAAGCAACGACAAGGATTTAGCCTCTGAATTTGGTCATCTACTCTTTGATCAAGCATGTATTCTAGATGGAGAACGCCCTGTTGATGCTAATGCTTTCGCGCAAAGAATGACAAAATTGATGATTAGCGCATAATCTGATATGAAGGCATAAATTTAAATTTAAGGTCAGCAATATTTTGCTGGCCTTTTGAGGTTTGATGAATGACAAATAATAATCAGCAAAAGATAGCCGCCCTTTATAAATTTACTGCTTTGCCAGATTTTGAGCAAATGCGCGATGATATTGCTCAAAAATGCGATATTCTTAAAATTAAAGGGACATTACTCCTCGCCCACGAAGGTCTTAATGGCACAATAGCAGGCACAGCTGACAATATTGATACATTAATCAATTTTTTAAAATCAGATCCTCGGCTTTCAGATCTTGCTCCCAAATATTCTTACGCTGATAAAAATCCCTTTTTACGCATGAAAGTGCGCCTTAAAAAGGAAATTGTTACGATGGGCGTTCCTTCCATCAACCCCAATAACACGGTTGGCACATATGTAGAGCCAAAAGACTGGAATGATCTTATTTCAAGAGATGATGTCATCGTTGTAGACACGCGCAATGATTATGAAGTTGCTATTGGCACTTTCCAAAATGCAATCAACCCCAATACAAAGAGCTTTCGTGAATTTCCAGATTGGGTCAAACAGTCCACTGCTTTAAATAATAAGCCAAAGGTTGCTATGTTTTGCACAGGTGGCATTCGCTGTGAGAAATCAACTTCACACTTATTAGAAAATGGCTTTGATGAGGTTTATCATCTCAAAGGTGGTATTTTACAATATTTAGAAGATGTTCCAAAACAAGAAAGCCTATGGGAAGGTGAATGCTTTGTTTTTGATAATCGTGTTAGTGTTGATCATGATTTAAACAAAGGGCAATATGACATGTGTCATGCATGCCGCATGCCGCTTACCAAACAAGAAATGCTTTTACCAACCTATATAAAAGGAGTGCAATGCCATTATTGCTTAGACGACATCACCCCCGAAAAACGACAAAGATTTATTGAACGGCAAAAACAAATGGAACTTGCCAAAAACAGAGGCGAAAACCATATTGGTTCAGACGCTCAAATAGCATCCAAAACTAGTGATAAGTCTTAAAATGTGGCTTTTTAGGACGTTTATTATTTGAATTTTTAAATGGGTCTAGCAATTCAAAAGCAATAAACCCAAATAGAAATCCACCGACATGGGCTTGCCAAGCGACATTTGTACCGACTGAAGAAATGAAATTGAAAACAAGCCATATTACAACAAAGATAATCACAATCTGAGTTCTAATGACATCCCTTAACTCAGGAGCTGGTAATTTATAGCGACTAATATCTGATCTAGGAATATAATTGATTGGGCCTGTGAAGGCAAAGCGTAACGTTGCCGCCATGACACCAGACGTAATCGCCGAAGCACCTATCATAGGAGCGTTTTCAAAAAAATGGCTCAAAAAATGCAGAACAACACCACCAAATGCCGTGATCAAGCAAAATAAAATAAATCTTACCGCCCCAAAACGCCAAGCTAAAGGCGTGCCAAAAACCACAAGCCATAGGCTATTCATCAACACATGCATCCAGCCATCATGAAATAGGGCATAAGAAACAGGCGAAGCAAATAATGTTAAGCTATGGGGAATGAGAGCATCGGCATAAATGGACTGAGCATGGGCATAATTAAGAGGATTAAAGGCTAAGCCACCTACAATATAAGCGTCTATTTGCCCAGGTAAAATTTGCCTCAATAATTGTATGGCAAAAAAAGCTCCAACGACATAAATAAGGACTTTCGGAATATTAAGATTCGGTATTTTGTCTTTATTAAAGATAGGCTGACTTGGTTTATCCACAGCCCTTTTTTGAAACTTATAAATATTATCGCTCATCTATTTGCTCTTTTTGATTTGAAAAACCATATTGCAACTATAAAAAACTCTTTAGATTCAAATGGATTTCGTAAAAATATGTATTGCCTTTATGAATAATTGATAAAAATGACCTTTTTAATAAATTCAAAAAAAATCTGGCTGTTAAGGTTAACAAAGTGTTTAAGTTTCCAAATTTGCAAATTTCGGTAATACTTTGTTAATATAATAAAAAAAATGAGGCATCTGCTTATCATGAAGCATATTAATACCCAGAAATTATATAATTATTGGAAAGAAAAGTGCCAAGGAAACTTGATTCCGCTGCGTTATGATATTGAGCCTGCAAAGATTGCAGCTCACTTGCCTGATATTTTTTTAATTGACAAGCTAGAAGAAAGCAAAACAATTTCTTTAGCAGGTAGTCGCATGTGCTCTCTCTTTGATCGTGAGCTTAAAGGAGAGATGTTCCCTACTCTATTTTCAGCACAAGATCAAAATACACCAATTGCCGTTTGTAACACAGTTACAAATGAAGCCGTTCCAGCTGTTTTCGGAATTTTGGCGCATACGAAAGATGCGACCTTGAGCATAGAAACACTTATGCTGCCCTTACGGGGAGAAAGCAATAAGATTGATAGCCTATTATGCATGTTAAGCCCCATGTCAACACCAAGCTGGATTGGTCATAAAGCAGTAATAGGACTAGAAATTTTATCCTTCAGAATTATATGGCCAGAAACAAACCCTAATTCTGATTTATATAAAATTACAAAATATTCGCAAGCAGGCATGTATGTCTCGCAAGGCGAGCAACAGCAAACTACAGATCCCAAACGAAACTTCACCGTGATTCAAGGGGGCTTATCCTAGCGCTCAGATTATATTTCATAAAAGAACTTAGACAATCCAAGATTAAAAAGATTAATCCCATTAACAAGCATCTTTTTATCGTTATAGCTTTTCTTTAGTATAGATCATTTTTGTTTACTCCAATTATCCCATTCCCATGAGCTTAAATTCTATATATAAAGAAAAGCA
>WTKA01000022.1 GCA_011524605.1 Hyphomicrobiales bacterium
AGGGGCTAGTTAACCATTTATTGGACACTAACCCTGAAATTCAAATTGCGAATGCCCAAGCTGATGATGCTGAAATTGCCATTGATATTGAGAAAGCAAGTCTCTTACCCAATGTTGATCTTACGGTGAAGCAAGGTATTGGCACATATTTTACTAGCACTAGTGCAAGTGAAAATATTGAAAGCGATGAGATAAGTCTAGCTGTTCGCCAGTCTATTTATGACTTTGGGCGGACAACTAATGGCATTAAACGCCGTAAAACACTTTCTGAATCAGCACAAATGCGTAAGCTTGAAACTTCAGAACAAATTGTATTCGATGGCCTTAAAGCTTATCTAGATTATTTGCGACAGTCAGATTTAGTTGCTTCTTCAAAACGAAATGTTAAAGCGCATCAAAAAATTAATAGGCTTGTTAAAATCAGTGAAGAAGGGGGCAATGCCAGCCTTGCTGATGTTAAGAGAGTGGAAACAAGACTTGATTCTGCCAATAGCAATAAGCTTAATAATGAGAACCAGCTTAAAAATGCATCTTCTTCATTTAAGCGTGTTACGAACCTATCTCCGGACCAAGTGAAACGACCAAAAAAATTAAGTTTAGGAAGAGCTGTGCCGCCGCAAAAAAATATTAATGGTCTCATTACTCAAAACCCAAAGCTTGTCTCCTATAATGCGGATATAGAGTCTTTAAACTATCAGCTTAAACAGCAAAAAGCTATGATCATGCCTGATTTATATGCAACAGCAAATGCTGATTATAAATATAATGTTGGCGGCGAGAGCGGCGAAGCTTATGACTTTACAGGTAAAGTCGTGCTGAAAATGAATTTATTTGACGGCGGCAAAAAGTTTAAGGTTGCTAAACAAATAAAAGCAAGATTAAGAGAAGCTGAAGCAAAGCGTATTCAGTTGAAAAGGGAGCTAACGCAGAATTTTGAACAAAATACGCAACAGCTTTCAACAAATAAAGAAAAGAGAACAATATTAGCAGAAGGGCTAAAAGCTGCTAAGAAAGTATCTCAGCTCTATGCAGAGCAGTTTAAGTCTGGTGATCGGTCACCATTTGAGCTTCTAGATGCGCAAAGTGATTTATATAGGGCAGAGCAAGAGGTAATCAATCATAAATATGATACTCTAGTTGCTGAATATAGAACTTTGCGTTTAAAGGGTGGTATTGTTAAGCATTTTGTAGATTAATAAATCTACCGACGTTATAGTCGGTAGGCAGCTACCTTTTAAATCAAAGCTCTCTAGCTTCTTCTGCAATCAAAACAGGAATACCATTGCGTATGGGATAAGCACATTTTGCTTTATCAGAAATAAGCTCTTGTTTTTCTGCATCATAGCGAAGACTAGCTTTTGTTTGTGGGCAGACTAATATTTCAAGAAGCGCTGGGTCTGCCGCATAGCTTGTAATATTTTCTTTATTGTTTGGCTCACTTTTTTCCATCTTAGACATAAGATCTCCTCACATTAAAATAAGATAGCTTTACTTTAAAAATTTTTTAAATTAACTATCGCATATTTCCATCTCAAAGACGAGCATAGTTTTAAATATGGTCTTATTTTAAGGGTTGGAGCTCAATATAGGAAGGAGCTGCATTGGAGGTGAAGCTTTTTCAAAACTGAATCAGCTTATTTTAACCTAGCACTTTTTCACAGCTAGCGCCCAACTTTGTTTTTGTTAGCGCGTTGTAGCTTTCACATCTAGCAGTTAGCCAAATAAAATTAACAGCCCTAAAAGGTTAAGTTTTAGGACTGCAAAATTAAAATTTTTTCAGTAATTAAAAGAAAGCAGAATTTATATTATAGCTTTTGAATGATCAGTTTGGAGCATGTTCTGGGTTATTTAAAAAATCATTCAGCCAGACTTCGTCGACAAGTTCATGGAACACGATTCCATAGCCATCACTTTTTGTATTAACAATTTTTCCGCTTATTTTCTTATTTGCAAAGTCAATAGAGATAGGCGTATTTTTTCGCTCTAAAATATAGTTTTTAGCAGGCTTAAATTTCAAGCCACTCTTTGAAATCTCTGTGATAATGCCTTCCATTTTAATGAAGCGATTTGTTAGAGATAGCATCGCTAAGCATAAGCAGTTATGACGCGTATGTTTTCTGTTGCTAATAGTGTCTTTTTTCTTGCTTAGCTTAAGCGCTCGCATGCCATTAAGAGAAATATTTTTAGAGCTTTTGTCATTATGCGCTGTATTTTTATTTAACATGTATTTTCTCTTTTATCTCTTATTTACAATCTGATTATGTGGAGCAGATGGTTTGTTATTAGATGGCATTTCTTGATCTAATTCACCAAAATTCTCTCTTAGATGTTGTTGTATCTCACTAACAGATATCTTTTGCTTCTCAACATATGTTTCTTTTGTTTCATCAGACATATGATGAGGCTTGGTTTCAGCGCGCTTTAAATCATCTTTTAGGCTCTCATCATATGAAGCGTCATAGGAAGAGGATAAAGGTGTTCCTAACTTGTAATTGATTTCTCTTAGAAACTTGCCAAAATTCCCAATATCTAAATTTAATCTTTCTTGCTGTTGAGCCATTTGCTTTTGCGTTTGTGCAACGAGCTGATTAAATTCTTCTTGTTTACTGCTTGTCGCATTTTTAGTATTCATATTTTGATATAATTCTTGCTGTCTCTCGTTGAGCTTTAAAAATGTCTCATTCACTTTAGAGAAAATATGCGACTGTTTTTCAACACTATTTTGCAAGTTAGCAAGTGAATGCCTTGTCTCTTTATCAAGCTTTGTAGAGTTAGCAATTTGCTCTAAAAGATTGCAGCTTCTTTGATCAATTTGTGCCATTTGATGTAAATATTGTTGGCTTGATAATGTCGCTTTTTGAGACGCCAATTGGCTTTCTCGCAATTCTTCCATCGCATTTGCAGTTTTTGATAAAGAATCATTCATGCGGGCATTGGAAACAAGGAGCATTTTTGCCGTGCGATAGATTAATGACATATCTTGAGAAGCTAGATCATTAGCAGAGCCACTATTATTTTTATTTTCAACATTCACTTGGGTCATGCCAATCGCCCAGTTTTCAAAATCCTGTTTGATGACACTGGCAGCTTGAGCAGAAAAACGCGCCATTAATCCCAGGGCAAGGGACGTAATCAATCCAAAAAGGGAAGAGGAGAAACCAGTTGCCATACCGTCAAGTGGAATTTGAAGATCGGTCATCAGCTTTTGAATTGCTTCATTCCCCGCACCGTCACTTAAATTAAGCGAGCCAATGATATTACCAACAGATCCTAAAGTGATCATCAGACCAATAAAGGTACCAATCAGGCCTAAAAAGACCAAAATACCCGTGATATATTGAACAAGTGATTTGCGTTCATCAATGCGGTCATCAATGCTATCAATCATATTCTGCATCGCAACCGTAGACATATACATTTTGCCTGTCCGTGCAATTTCTTCAGTGATCAACTGATAGGGCTGATCTAAAAGATTAGGCTTTTTAAAGACTTGAGCTTTTTCCATACATCTATAATAACGCCAAAAAGGGTCAGTTTCTTCTTGAACGCTATTATTATTAACGTCCTCACAATCTTCTTTTAGGGCGTTGAAAGCTATTTCTTCATTTTTAAGTTCACCCACATTGCGAAATACAAGATAAACGCCGAAGGCAAAAGTACCAAAAATGGATGAATTAAGGAAATAGTTTGACGATACTGATGTCAGTAAAAAGTCTGCTTGCCATATACCAAGGCATACCAAAAGACCAAATACGACACTCATTCTATAAATTTGAGATTTAATTTTAGGACTCATAAAAACTAACCTACTTCTTTACTTGAGCGTCTTTTGCCCATTTACTAAATTTACTCTAAATACCTAAACAGATTAAATCGTTATCTATAAAGGCGTTTAACTCTCATTACATCATTACAAATCTATCGCTGTTATATAAATGTGATCGCGACTATTTCTCTACAATTTGCAATATATTCTTTTGCTCGTCTGTTCCGCTATATCTTACTTCAACTGATATATTCTCTTGCTTGACACCCTGCTTTAAAAGTTCATTTCTTGCGGCTAGGGCACGATAATAAGCAATGCGCTTGTCTTCAGTAATAGATTTTGAATCCCGCCCGGTGAAAGACCATATGGACAAGCGTCTATTTTCATCAAAGCCTTTGAACACACCAAAGTTTTCAAGTGTTTTGTCATCAATTTTGATGCTAGCTTTATCAAACTTCAACTCTAATATTGCATTAGAAGAAGTTTGCACTTCAACAGGCTTTTCTTCTTCTGAGCGATCAGGCGGCGCGACAATCTCTTTTTTCTCTTCGATCTCTGTTGGTCGTGTTAAAATTGCAAGCTTTTGTTCGCTTTCAGGTTCTTCTTCAGCAGTGAGCTTTTCCCCTAATTGCGGCTTGAAACGACCGTCAGCATTATCCTCAGAGGCAAATTGCTCCGTAATGGTTGCTTCTTCTATAGGTTCGATATCTGAGGACTGTGTAATCGCTTGGCTTGAGACTTGAGCGGATGCATTTTGTTGCTGCTCTTGCGCGCTGGACTGTTCTTGACTTTGCGATTCAGATTGTTGTTGATTTTCTACAACTTCCTGATTTTGCGCCTTAGACTGTTCTTGGCTTTCAATTTCTGTTTGCGCCACAGCCGTTACTGGTGGTTTATTATCAACTTCATTATCTGTTTCAACAGGGGAATTAAATTCATTTGATGCACTTAGCTTATTTGGATTATTTAAATCACCACCGCCACTTTGCTGAATTTCAGTTTGGCTCTCAATATAGCTTTTTGCCACCATGCGCTGTGATAGTACAAAAATCACAATAACAAGAATGATGAGAAGGAAAGTCACAACCATAACAATTGTTGAAAGGGCATCAACGAAGCCCGGCCAATGGTTTTCTTCTTCTGCTGCTGCTCTACGACCCACGACAAATACTCTTTACTATCATACTAAGTTGAAAATCTCTTTTCAAAATACTTAAAACTTAAATGCTTTAATGTTACTAAACATTTTATAAAAATTATCATTAAATTACTTACAATATGTAAAAATCATGAAATATCACATAAAAGAAGTTATTATAACTTATGCAGCCGTTTGTAATTTCTTTAAAATAGCTTCTCGTGGCCCATCAGAAATAATTTTACCCTGATCCATTAAAATGATCCGATCAACCATTTGCAATAAGCTAGCCCTATGTGTTGATATAATAAAGCTTCGACTGCCGATAGCTTCGTTCAAATTTCGAATGACTTGTGCTTCCGTCGTATTATCCATAGATGAGGTTGGCTCATCTAGAAGCAGCATTTTTGATCTATTGACAATTGATCTTGCCAGCCCTACGGATTGGCGCTCTCCGCCTGATAGCTTCTGACCATTTCGCCCAACGTTGAAGCCTAGCCCTTCAGGATTATTTTGAACCATTTCTAATCCACCAGCAATTTTTAATGCCTTTAACACCTCATCTTGAGACATATTCTTGCGCGTCTTTGCAATATTATCAAAGATGCTTGCTTCAAAAAGATCTGTTTGTTGTGGCATATAGACAAAATTACGACGTATTTCACTATGAGAAAACTGGGCAGAGTCAAACTGATCTACGAGATATTTACCATTTGTGGGCTCATAAATACGCGATAGCAGCTGTAAAAGGGTTGATTTTCCGCAGCCGCTTTTACCAATAATGGCCACTCTTTCTCCAGGTTTTATTTCTAAAGAAATATTTTTCAAAACAGGAATATCGCTTCCCTCATAACAAAAATTGACATTCTTTAAGGCAATATGACCTTCTGAAACATTTTTTTGCTCAAGGGAGTTTGTGAGAACTTCTTTAGGCAGTGCCATGAGTTTCATTACATAGTTTAACGCATTATAGGCTTGGCTAAACCGTGCTGACAACACAAGTATATTACCAGCGGGTAGTAAAACGCGCCCTACAAGCAAAGTGGTTGCTGCCATTGCACCCACAGTCATATTGCTCATAACAATCTGGTAAACACCAATTAAGACAGCAAAAACAATAGCAAATTGAACAATCATTGCGGTTGCTTGTCCTTGCATACCTAAATGCATTCTCATGCTATGGCTATGGGGAACCATATTATTGAGCAAACGCTCAAATTTCGCATTCAGGCCATTTTGAAGATTGTAAGCTTTTGTTACTGTTTGCAAATTTTCTATTTCGCTCAATATATCTACTTTTTTATTAAGCAAGGCTGCTTCATCAGCCCCTTTTTTCTTGAGAATATTCTGAGCCGCTAAAATCCAAATTACAAAACCAGCAATGGCAACAATAGGCGCAAAAACAACAGAGCCTGCGATAGAATAGATAAGCAATAACACTAAGGCAATGAAAGGAATGTCAATCAATATTGCGACCATAAGATTTGGCACAACAGAAGATGCCATGTCTAAATCTTTAAATGCCGTATGCCAGCTTGCTGTATTACGTGGAATATATTGTAATTTTGATTGATTTAAGGAGCGTAATAAATCCGCTTGTAAGCTTGATGAAACAGGGATTGCGATACTATCAACAAGCTTGAGTTTGATATAGCGAATGCCAAGCTCAACGCAAAAAATGATGACAACACCAATTGTTAATGCCCATAGAGTTTCAATAGCACTATTGGGTATAACAGTATCATAAATGGTTTTTAAATAGAGCGGTAATACAACCATTATTAGATTGCTGATTAATGTCGCAACACCTAATAAAATCATAGACTGTTTATGCTCTTTGAAAATACGTGCGCTAAATTTCCGAAAGGCTGAACCCTCCGTTACCTCAGCTTTTTGGACAGGTTCTTGTGTTTCAGATATACGAATATTTTGCAGATTTTCTGTTTGTTTTGCAATCTCTACGATAGGCTTTACGAGCATTAATATTGGCGTGCCACCGGCTTCAATTTCTTTGAAACTGACATTTTTTCGCACTCCGTTATAATATAGAGTGATCGTATGGGCATCGCAGGATAGGGCAATAAAGCTGCTATTATTATCGAAAGCTAAAATACAAGGAAAGGCAATGTTTTGAAAATTTGAACGCTCATATTTTGCAAATTCTGTCTCAATGCCTAAATCTTTTGAAAAGGCAAATAAAGAATCAATTGTAGAGATTTGAGTTTCAGCATCATCAAGTTTTAATTGTGAAATGTCGCCTTCTTGGCCTTTCCATTTATGCGCAAGCTGCTTTAGGCATAATAAAATGGGTTGTCCTGATTTTAAATCAAAAGAAGTTTCTTGCATTTCCCTTGGGGATGTTCGTTTTGAAAATTGCGTTCGCTTCATGCGTGACCCTGCTGATCTCTCGCTCATATTCTTCATTCTCATGCAACTGATTAATGATACTATAACCGAAAATTAACACTGTCTTATGAATATGGAGTTAAATTAAAGAAAATATTTACCAAACATGAAATGAGAAACTTATGGGTATGAAACAGAATTTGCCCTCAGATCCGCTAGATCAACAAGATGACATAAATTTCTCTCGACAAAGCTATGAAATTGCCACAAAGGCGCAAAAGCAATTTATTTTAATTATTGCCGCAGCCTTTACGCTTCTCATCATATGGAGCAATTTTGCGCAATTAGATATTGTCGTTCGAGGTAGTGGGCAAGTAGAACCTTCTTTGCAGAATCAAATGATACAGCATTTTGAAGGCGGCATCATAGAAGAAATATTGGTCGCTGAAGGTCAAACAGTGCGTGCTGGCGATATTATAATGCGCATTAAAAACTCATTTTCACAGGCAGAATTAAATAATGCTAAGCAGTTGTTATTGTCTCAAGAAATTAAATCTATCCGTTTAAAAGCACAAGTGGAACTTGATAGTAAGTTAATCCTCCCAGAAGCCTATCATCAGAAAGCTCCAGAACTTGTCCGCTCTGAAAAAGATCTTTTCTTACGCAAAATTGCAGTATTTGATGAAGAACTTTTGATTTTAAGAGATCAATATCAGCGTAAAAAGCTGGAAAAAGAAGAAAAGACAACGCGCCTTGCCAATATTCAAAAAGAATTTTCATTCATGGAGCAGCGGGTCAATAATTTAAAAAGGCTACAAAGATCAGGCGCCGCTTCGCGTAATGAATTATTGAAAGATCAAACAAGCCTGCAAAAAATTAAAACACGCGTGAATGATTTGTCGCATCAAATTCCACAAATTGATTTGGAAATGAGCGAAATTTTACGCAGGCAAGAAAATTTACGGCTTAATTTTACATCTCAAGCAAGGGAAGAAAGTGTTGAGGTTGATAAAAGCATTAAACAGCTGGAAAAAACACTCCTTGCCATGCAGGACAGAAGCAAGCGTACCGATGTCCGCGCGCCAATAGATGGCAAAATCCATCGCCTGTTCCAAACAACAATTGGCGGTGTTGTGCAAAGTGGTCAAAATATTGCGCAACTTAATCCCTTAGATCCGCAAATTGCTATTTCTATTCAACTGCCACCAAAAGATAGGGGTAAAGTTTGGACAGATTTACCGGCAACTGTGAAATTATCCGCTTATGATTTTTCTACCTATGGCGGGCTCGAAGCCATAGTATCCGATATATCTAGCGATGTTTTCCAAGATGAAAGTGGCGCTGCTTATTATAAGGTGACTTTAGCGGCGGATACGCAGAATTTTGGCTCTGAAAAACCAATTATCGCGGGCATGTCAGCAGAGGTTGATATCATCACAGGCCAACGCACGATACTTGATTACTTCCTTGCTCCCATTAAAACCGTTGGTCAAAAAGCCCTGCGTGAGGGGTAATTTTTTTGGGTGTTTGGCTTCTATCGAAATTACAATATTTGTATAGGTATGATTTTAATAGTCATTTTTATTCGAACCATCCGTTTTAGTTTTGTTAAAAAAATATAAAACATACTGGTTAGGCTCTAAAACTATTTAGTGTAAAACTATATTATGAGCTTTGATGTTTGAAGTTGAAAAAAGCTTGTAAAACTAGTTTTTTATTAATTTTGGTAATATCTCATACAAAAATCTTACAATCATGTCGAAAAATGAAAACCACAAACGTCCTAGATATGAACTATCAAAAAGAAAGGACTTTAAAATGGTTTTTACAACAACACCAATGTACGCACTCGCTGTTTCGATAATTTGGCTTATCCTTTGGCTTAGAGTAACTTCGCTTCGTTCTAAGATAAAAGTGTCCATTGGAGATGATGGCGATAAAAAACTATTGCAACGTATAAGACAGCACGGCAATTGTGCTGACTGGATGTCAATTGTTCTTATCCTAATGATTTTGGCTGAAGGAATGGGAACCCCAGCACATTATCTCCATATTTCGGGTGTTTTACTTGTAATAGGCCGAATAGCTCATCCATTTGGCCTAAAAACCGAAAATGCGGGCCATCCATTACGCTATTTTGGCAATGGGACTAACATTCTTGCCACACTAAACGCCATGTTCTTTGTTAGTATCAATCTACTTGGTCTTTAGACCCCACCTTTAAAATAGAAAGTAATTATCATGAAATATATGCTTTTAATTTATAACGACCCTATGCAGCAACCTAATTATGGCACGCCAGAATTTGATCAAATGATGTCAGATTTCTACGCAGTTAATGAACAAATGAAAGCCGATGGTGTGCTTTGCGAGGGCGAAGGGTTAAAAGGAATTGAAACAGCCACAACATTACGGATTAAATCCGAAAAGGTAGAAACTATGGATGGGCCTTTTGCAGAAACTCGGGAGCATTTAGGAGGGTATTATGTGGTGGATGTAGCTGATTTGGATGCTGCTTTAAAATATGCTGCGTTAATTCCATCAGCAAAATTTGGAACTATAGAGGTTAGACCACTAATGGATTACAATCCAGCAGGTTAAAATCATGAGAAATGTCACCCCCAAAGCTATTGCGATACAACATATTATCGATGATATTATGCGTAGCGAAAGGGGGCGGCTTCTAGCCAGTTTAATCTCTCGTTTAAAAGATTTTCAACTAGCCGAGGATGCTCTGCAAGAAGCATCAATTTCCGCCCTAAAACATTGGAGCAGGTCTGGCATACCCAAATCCCCATTCGCTTGGTTATTAAAAGTTGGATTGAATAAAGGCATTGACCGCATTCGGGCAATGCAAAGAGAGAACACAAAATTAGAAGCCATATCAATCCTATCCTTAGGCCATATAGAGATTGACGAAGATAAAGAAGCAATCTGTGATGAACGACTTCGTTTGATTTTTACTTGCTGCCACCCAGCAATCGAAGAAAAGTCCAGGGTTGCACTCACTCTTCGCACAGTCTGTAATCTAACAACACGAGAAATTGCTGCAGCATTTCTTGACACCGAACAAGCTATGGGGCAGCGTTTATCTAGATCGAAAGCAAAGATTAAATCCAAAGGTATTGGATTTTCTATCCCTGAATCAGAACAATGGGCTGAGCGACTTAGTACTGTTTTATCTACACTTTATTTGATCTTTACAACAGGTTATGTAAACGAAGATAAAAGCTCGCGTGATTTATGCCGCGAAGGAATTTTTCTAGCCCGCCTCCTTCGCAAACTTAAACCTAATGAACCAGAGATCGAAGGCGCTCTTGCATTAATGCTCTTAACAGAGGCACGAAAGCCAGCACGAATTGATATAAATGGTGCTATAGTACCTATTGAAGATCAAAATAATTTCTTATGGCATGAAAAATATATTCTTGAGGCTCAAACCATTTTAGAAAATGCTATCAAACAAAGAAAATTAGGCTCCTTCCAAATTAAGGCTACGATTGTAGATTGTCATATGCAGCAACCAAAACCAGACTGGCAGCAAATGTCCTTACTTTACCAATCTCTTTGGTCTTTTGAGCCGACCCCTATCATTGCACTAAATTGGTCAGTGGTTATCGCAGAGATTGGGCATATTCAACTTGCATTAAAGAAGATAAATTCATTACAAGATGAACTTAAAGATTTTCAGCCTTGGTATGCTGCACAAGCAAATATTTTAGAAAAGCTTGGTCGCCAAGCTGAGGCTTATTCTGCATATAAACAGGCAATTTTGAGGGCGCCTAATAATGCTTCTCGTAATTTTTTGGAAAACAGGTTGCAAAAATTAATTGTTAACTAATGACTTTTCTAAACTATAAGCCATTTTAATCGTACACCCCTCTACTGGGTGTATAATAACTCTATCCCCTTTGTCCCGGATCCTTTTGAAAGGCTGAGTCTAGAGGAACTCGAACCACTTCTTTTGGTTTTACCAAAATAACATATAAAACCCACTGGTTCTATCTAGCTATTTGGCACAAAATTTAAAAATGAATAAGTGGTGGGGGAACTGGATTCGAACCACTTATTTTGGTTTTACCAAAATAACACATAAAACACACTGGTTCTGCATCACGTGTATTTGAGATAAAAATTCTAATGGAAAAAAATGGTGGGGGGAACTGGATTCGAACCAGTGTAGGCATAGCCAACGGATTTACAGTC
>WTKA01000149.1:0-29513 GCA_011524605.1 Hyphomicrobiales bacterium
GCCCTGTGCGTTCCATTTCATCAATTTCAGCCTGAGCAATTGCGGTTCTATCAGCTGGATCCCAAAGAGTTGGCTCTAGACGACGAACAAGCAAGCCTTTGTCATAAAGATCAAGGAAAGAAAGCTGAGAAAGTTTTTGGCTTTCATCGCTAATTGTTTGATATTCGCGGGACCAATCAACACTTAAGCCAAGGTGAGAAAAAAGAGAGCGGAATTTTTGATGATATTCAGGGATAACTTCTCGGCAAAGATCTACAAATGCTTCTCGATCCATTGTGCCGCCACGGACTTTCTTTACTTTTTCCACTAGGCGTTCCGTGGGCAGGCCATTGTCATCCCAGCCAATAGGATAGAGAACATTTTTGCCTTTCATCCGAAAATAGCGAGCAATAATGTCCGTTTGCGTGTAAGAATAAACATGGCCAACATGGAGAGTGCCAGAAACGGTTGGTGGTGGGGTGTCAATCACATAGTCCAGCTCTTTGTCTAAAGACATATCCCATTTAAAAGCATCACTATTTGCCCATAGCTCTTGTAGGTCAGCTTCGACTTGGCGATTATTGTATTTTTTGGGAAAAGCTTTCATTGATTGTCCGCATTATATTATGTTCATGAATTGAAGTTAAGCCTTATAGGGCTTTCGGTAAAATGTCTATATTTTTGATAAATTTCGATACCGGCGATTGCAAGAAAAATCTATTCATCATCTATTTTTATCTGACCAAATAGGTTCAATCCAAGTAGGCTTGATATAATATTTGTATATTTTTTTATACCATTTTTTCTCAGGCCATTTCCCCTTAAGAACATCATGAATATCTGGCTTGCCAGTAAAGGCCACAAGCTTTGTATGCTTTGGGTATGGGATTTTTTTAAAATACCGCAAAGGCCAACTGGGTATTAGTGAATGTTTAAAGCTAACGCACCATTCTTCAGGCCAATAATTTAGGTCATTAATCTCGTTTGAAACATAGGTTTGAGAATTACGATATTCATCAAAATATTTGATTGGCTCTTCTTGCAGCTGTTGGAAAAGATAGTCATGGTCGCCAACATTGAAACGATAACATGTTGTATTACCCACAATATTATATTTGGCTAATTTTTTATTTTTTGTTGTCCAATTATGAATCACAACAAAAGAAAGCTCTGGTTTATAATCAAAAAAATCATCAATAGAGCCAGTGATTAAAATATCTAAATCTAAGAAAAGAACAGGGCCTTCTAAGTTATAAAGATTATTTTGCCATAAACTAATTTTGCGCCAAGGGCGATAAATCATTATTTCAGGTAGCGTGATGTCTGGCAATGGCGCTGTTTCAACACCCTCTTCAATGCCTGTGGCATCATCTGTAAAGCAAATAAAACGAAGTGGGCGGCTAGTATTGTCCTTAACCATCCTGTAAAGGCGGTTGACATAATCGCTACCATATAACGTGCCCCATTTAATACAAATGACCGTCTGCATTTTTTTTCTCGCTCAAAATAATAATTTTTGGAGATTATATATTTAATTTACAATATGAAGTCTATACGCTTATTCATTTGAATGGTCTTCAAGATGACCGCCAAGTTCTAAGCTTTCAATTTGTGGTAGCGCACTGCCAGCAATGCCTTCAATATCACCCCAAAGCCCTGTTGTCGCGCTTAATATGCCTGAAATTTGTTTTTCGCGCCTAGACCACATTTTTTCCATTTGTTTCCGCTCTTGAATTAGGTCTTTTTGCATCATTTCAAAATGTTCTACAATGGCTTCAATGCGGGCTTTAAACTCTGATCCCGTGAGATAGGTATAAATGATTTCCATTTTTGTTTCCTGCCCCTGTTTTGATGCTTTTGCTTTGTGAACATCAATAAGCGATTGTCGTAATGCCATCGCTAAAGGCAGGGTATATTTAGGCGAGCAGACCCAAATATTATCAACTTGTCCAAATGAAGTAATATCTTGTGGTAATGTGGAGCTGACTAAGATGGCAATATCAGCTTTTGCATTGCGTTGATCATCTCTTAGTTTGGGAAGCCAGCCTTTTTGAAAACTCTTTGTTTGTTTCGATTCCCATATGATCATACCTGCCTCTTGACCTAAATCACTATAGATCGTGTGTAATATATCGCCGCCATGAACACCTTTTGCTACAGGGGTTATCATGTCCAGTCTAAACTTTTCATTCAACCACTGCTCGAGTAAAATTTCTTGTGCTTCCCCTTGAAGCTGCTGTGAGCCTTGTTCTGCGCGGCGTTTTAAATCTTCTATCTGCCTGACTAAAGAGGTGATTTTCTCATCTTTCTCCGCCACTTTTAAGTTTAAATTTTCTTCAGCAGCTTCTTGAGCCTGCTTTCTTAAATTTTCAGCGCGCCGATTTAATTCTGTTTCTACTTTAATCTCTTGCTCTCGAATTTTGTCATCCAGCTCTCGACTTTTCTTCGCGAAGCTAAGCTGTTGTTCTTGTGCTTCTTTTAATTTTTCATCGCGTTGTTGAATAATTTCTTTTAGGGAATTAAGTTCGTGTTGATTTTCTTCTTGTTTTTGTTGAGCTTCAAATTTAGCTCGTTTTTCAGCCTGTTTTATAATGGTTTCGCGTTCTGTTTTAAGGCGCTCAGAGAGTTTGATTTCCAGATTATTTTCAGATTCTTCAAGCCTGCTAGCTCGCTCTTGCAATTCTTTGCTCTGTTGTAAAATTTCTTGATTTTTCAGCGAAAGCTTTTTTTCATAATCCTCTCTCATTTGCGTCAACAAGGGTTGAGCTAATGATTCTGTTAGCTCAATTGAAGTGCCGCAATTAGGGCATGAAAGTTTTGTGTCCATAAATTTGCTCTTTGGATAGGATTAGAATGGGTTCCAAGTCGGTTTGGTTCTAAATTTTAAATAGCCAACATTTATGCCAAACCGACCGCCAACACCAGTGCGAATTGGAATGATTAACGTATTTTCATTTCTTCTACCAAGAACGGTTAAGCCAACACCACCAACAATATAGGCAGAGCCATCCACACCGCCATAACGACGATAAACATCTTGCGCTGTTTGTAAGTTATAAATGAGCATCATTGTGCGTGCACCGTCGCCCCCTACATCAAAACCAAGGCTAGGCCCTTGCCAAAAAACAGGCATTTGTTGTCCGTTATAAAGGAATAAATTTCCCTCACCATAACGGAGCCCACCAATGATTGCCCCGGAAGCTTCTTGGCCAAAGATAACAGCATTGGGTTGTCCATGTTGTTGGAAAGAATGGGCAATTACCTTTGCTAAATTATCTGTCGTTGAGCCAAAAAAAGCATGACCCTTTTGGACGATTTCTGCATAGTTGAATTTATCATTTTCTGTAAAATAAGGAGAAGTTGCATAGGCTTTGTGCGTTAGGAATGAGAAAGAAAATATTATAGAGAGAGCCAATAATATGATTTGTTGCTTTTGATAGGATAAGAGTAGTTTTATCATTTTCCCTCGCCTGAATAACGCCTGCTTTGGTGATATATTAATCATTCATTGATAGATTCTTACTATTTTAAGACTATGTTTATTATAAAGAGAAGGCTTGAAAATGGCAAATTCGTTAAAAGCGATGATTTTTGTCCTTATTGCAATGAGTGGATATTCAACGATTACTCTTGCATTAACGACAGAGCGTATTGTTGTTGAATCTTCAAATGGTCTCGCAATATCTGGCTATGATCCAGTTTCTTTCCATCTTGATAGTGAGCCCAGGCTAGGCTCAAATGAGATTGAAATGGTTTGGAAAGGTGCTATTTGGGTTTTTGCTACGCCCGTCAATCGAGATGCTTTTAAAGAAAACCCATCTTATTATATGCCAGTTTATGGCGGATATGATCCTACCTCTCTTGCTGAGGGGCGTATCACACCAGGCAATCCTCGCTACTGGATGAAAAATGAAGATAAAGTTTATCTTTTCTTTTCGCAGTTAAGACGCGACCGTTTTGCTGCAAATCCGAATGCTTTTATTCGTAAATCAGAAGAGATTTGGCCAGAACTAAAGCCAAGCTTACGCTATTAATACAGCGATTCAGTAAAAATTAAAATTTTATAATATAGAGCCTTAAAGTCAGGGTGACTAGCAATCTATATGATTAGATTTTTTAAAATATTTTAGTATAATTTATTGAATCAAAATTGAACTATATAAAGGATATATACATGTCTTCAATTGAAGCTCATCAGCATGATATTGATTTTGCAGCAATGCTTTGCAGTCGCGTTTGTCATGATATGGCAAATTCCATTTTAGCTTTATCAGCAGGGCTTGAGTTTTTAGAAGAAAGCGATGATCCTGATATGCAGCAAGAAGCAACAGGCTTGTTAAAGTCTAGTACGGAAAAAATTACCGCGCGCTTGCAATATGCTCGTCTTGCTTATGGTGCTTCTGGTTCTGCTGGTGCAGAGCTTGATTTGCGCCAAGTTTCAGAGGTTTTAGATGATATTGCCAAATTTGAAAAACCTGAATTTGTGTGGGATATCCCTCTAATTTTATTAGAAAAAAATAAGGCGAAAATATTATTAAATATTGCTAATATTGCCTTGGGTTGCTTGCCGCGTGGGGGCAAGATATATGTCAAGATGACAGAAGACCCTTTTCAGCTTGCTCTTGTTGCAACCGGTAAAATGGTGAAAATACAAGAAGAAACGCTTCAGGCCTTATTAGGTGTTAATACGGATGTGCAAAGCAATGTCTATAATATTCAATCTGCTTACACAGCTAAGCTTATTGAAATGGTTGGTGTGAAGTTAAACGTTGAACGCACTGACACTGAACTCACTATGACAATTAGTTGAATTAATATTAAATAATTAATCCACGTCTTTTTATAAAGATTTATGATCCTTATCATAATTAGGATAGGGATCATCATGGCTGATTTAAAAACAATTCGTGGTCTAAGAAGGCTTTTTAATGCTCATTTAAAAAGAGCTGAAAAAGTTATGTTATCTGATGAAAATACAGCGGATTTAAACATAGATCCTGCTATCGACCGCAATACGAAAACACTAGCCTCCCTCATTCAATCAGCAGAGCGTATTTTTAAGCTCGATCAAGCTTTTAAGGAAGAGGTAGCGCATCATGACCAAGAACACACAAAAGCCGAGCAGGAACAAAACCGCCTCTCGCTTATTAAGCGCCTTGAAGGACTTGCCAAGCGAAAAGATTAATGAGGTTTTTGGGCAGATAAATCCAGACTTAGCTGAAGAATTGCAATGGAATTGGGAGATTTGGGCGCGTGATGACCAATTGCCGCCAGCTAGTATTGATAAAATTTGGAGGAGCTGGGTTTTTTTAGGGGGTAGAGGGGCTGGAAAAACCCGAGCAGGGGCTGAATGGGTTAGGCAATTAGCTCTTGGCAAAGGCATTTATGAAGGCAAGCCTTGCTCTCCTATCGCGCTTGTTGGCGAAACGTTACATGATGCAAGAGCTGTGATGGTTGAAGGTCAGTCTGGCATTTTAAATTGTCACCCGCCCTGTGAGCGCCCCGTTTGGGAGCCTTCTTTGCGTAAATTAACTTGGCCAAATGGCAGTATTGCTCAAATTTTTTCTGCGGATGATCCAAATAGTTTGCGAGGGCCACAATTTGCCGCCGCATGGTGCGATGAATTATGCAAATGGCATGATGGAGGGCAGGCATGGAATATGCTGCAATTTGGTTTGAGATTGGGGCAAAATCCACAGGCGCTTGTAACAACAACCCCGCTATCGATCCCATTATTGGAAAATTTACTTGCAGACCCTGCCACGGTTACGACGCATGCGACTACATATGATAATCAAGATAATTTAGCCGCAGGTTTTTTATCTTACGTATTAGAAACATATGGCAATACTAGGTTAGGGCGGCAGGAGTTGAAAGGTGAAATTTTAAAAGAAGATAAAAATGCCTTA
Organism: Hyphomicrobiales bacterium; assembly: GCA_011524605.1. Lineage (GTDB taxonomy): Bacteria > Pseudomonadota > Alphaproteobacteria > Rhizobiales > WTKA01 > WTKA01. Next base: position 5,889 of record WTKA01000149.1, read on the forward strand.
TGGTCGTTAAAGCAAATTGATCTTTTGCGGGTTCACAAGCAACCTGATTTTTCAAGGCTGATTATATCCGTAGACCCAGCTGTTACATCTAAGAAACATTCTGACAAAACAGGCATCATTGTGGCTGCTCTTGGCATTGATCAATGCGCCTATATATTAGCGGATGAAACTGTTGAGCAATGCCACCCTACACAATGGGCTGAAAAGCTTGTGCATCTATATGAATATTGGAAAGCGGATTGTATTATTTGTGAAACCAATCAAGGTGGCGATTTAATTAAAAGCTTATTGCACCAAATAAACCCAGATTTAGCCGTTAAAAATAGACATGCTAGCCAGTCAAAACGCTTAAGAGCTGAACCTGTAGCTGCGCTTTATGAACAGGGGAAAATATTTCACTGTGGTGTTTTTGAAGCCCTTGAAACGGAAATGTCTAGCTTTACGCTTGGTCGAAATAGCATAAAAAGCCCAGATCGGTTAGATGCACTTGTATGGGCTGTTCATGAATTGAAACTTGCCCATAATTGTAACCCACGTGTTCGCAAGCTAAATTAATAGATCCTGAGCCTAATATTTTTTGCAAAAAAATATTAAGAGAAATCCCCGCCTCTTTTTTCTAAGCCATAATGAATATCATGAGTTAAACGAAGCGCCAGAGGATTATCATTATGACAACAAAAACATCAAAGTCTTTTGACGCGATGGCAGATAGAAGCCGCAAATCAAGCAGCTTGTTCCCATTTGTCACAATGCATAATTTAGGCGACCCTGTGTGGACATCCCGTGATTATGGTAGGCTTGTTGCAAATGGATTTGAGCGCAACCCTGTTGTTTTTCAGTGTATTCGATTAATTTCTCAATCTGTTGCAAGTGTCCCTTTCATTTGCCAGTCCAGTGAGACAAAGAAGCTAACCGATAGCCATCTAAAAGATCTTCTAAACTATCCAAATGAAGAGATGGAGGGGATGAGCTTAATAGAAGAGCTGACATCAAGCCTGCTTATTTCTGGTGACGCCTATCTGAAGGCAACTTTTTTAGATGCTATTCCAAGCAGTTTATACCTTCTAAGGCCTGACAGGGTGAAGGTGGTAACTGATCAAAAAGGCTGGGTTAAAGGTTATGATTATCATTCAGGGTCTCATTCTGAGCGTTATTTAATTGATGATGAAAAGCTATCACCGATTATTCATTTCAAACTCTTTAACCCGTCCAACGATCATTATGGCTTTTCCCCTCTTGAAGCAGCTTTAACTAGTCTTGATGTTCATAATTCTGCGATGGCTTGGAATAAATCTTTGCTAGACAATGCGGCAAGACCATCAGGCGCGCTTATATATGGTGGCGCTGATCGGAATAATTTAACAGATGCTCAATTTGAACGACTGAAATCAGAGCTTGAAACTCAATTTTCAGGGGCAACAAATGCAGGTAAACCCTTGCTCCTAGAGGGTGGTTTACAGTGGCAATCTATGAGCCACAGCCCGAAAGATATGGACTTCTTAGAGGCTAAAAATAGTGCGGCTCGCGATATCGCCCTTGCTTTTGGTGTGCCTCCTATGTTGCTTGGCATTCCAGGGGATGCGACTTATGCAAATTATAAAGAGGCTAACCGTGCTTTTTGGCGCCATACAATTGTGCCTTTATTAAAGAAAGTTGCAGCAGGCTTTTCCCATTGGTGGCAAGGCTTTGAGCCTGATATTTTGCTAAAAGCAGATTTAGATCAAGTTGATGCATTAAGCGAAGATCGCGATAAAATTTGGGATCGCATGGAGCAAATTAGCTTTTTAACGATCAATGAAAAAAGAGAGGCTTTGGGATACCCCCCTCTTGAAGAGGCAGATCGTTAGGATATCCCTAACTGCCCTCATAATTTTCAAATTTACCTCATCTATTAAGGAGTGCTCTGATGCTAGGGGACAGACGACAAATAAGCTATGCGCAAAAACAGGATTATACTGCGGTGCATCATGAGGGCTTTTCTGGGCGATTTTCTGGCTATGCAAGTCTTTTCGACCAACCTGATCAGTCAGGTGATATTGTTAAGAAAGGGGCGTTTCAGAAAATATTAAGTCAAAAGCCCTTGCAGCGCATTCCAATGCTTGCTCATCATGACCCAGAACGTCCTATTGGGCGTTGGGAAGTTATTAGAGAAGATGCAAAAGGTCTTTTTGTCGTAGGGGTTTTAAACCAAGAAGTGAAGCTTGCCTGTGAGCTATTAAGCTTGATGGCGCAAGGCGTTATGACAGGCTTATCTATCGGCTATCGCAATATAGCATCAACGCCGTCTCGAACGAGAAGGCCTCATCCATCGCAAAAAGTTAATAGCCAATATCGCTATTTGAAACAGCTAGACTTGTGGGAAATCTCACTTGTTACTTTTCCAATGTTAGAAGAAGCGCGCATTCATTCTGTAGAAAAAATTCTAGAAGAAAATGAGGCGAAAAAGTCAGAAAAAAACTTATGCCCGCCACTTACAGTCGATGCAAAATACTTAAGAAATTCGTTGAAGATATTTAATTAAATCATTGAAAATTAAATGAATTAACGTTTTTAACTTTTTGCATTTCAAAGCAATATTAGGCATTTATATAAGGAGTTTTTGCCATGCCAACCTATAACCCAGATATTCCAAATTCATCCATGATGGAAACGCCATTAGAAACAAAACAAGGCTTTTCCCCCTCTTGTGAATTTGAAATTCGTAGCGCTTTTGATGCGTTTTTGCAATCATTCGAAGCTTTTAAAAATACAAATGATGAGCGCCTATCCCAGCTGGAAAGTCGCGGGCAAGAAGATGTTATCACGCGGGATAAGCTGGATCGTATTAACACGGCTTTAGATGAGCAAAAGTGCCAATTGCGTAAACTTTCAACCAAATCAGCGCGGCCTACTCTTAATGGGGATCAAAATATTTCACCCTCTTATTCAAAAGCAGGTCATTATGGTTTTGATCAATTTATGCGTAAAGGGCTGACTTCGGGCTTAGAGGCCAAATCCTTGAACTCAAGTGTGGACGCAGAAGGGGGTTATTTAACCCCTGATGAAACTGAAGCGCAAATTATGAGTCACCTATCCCAGCTCTCGCCAATTCGTCAAATTGCTTCAATTCGTCAAGTTTCTGGCTCCGTTTATAAAAAACCATTTTCTGTGGATGGCTTTTCATCAGGCTGGGTGTCGGAAACAGCGGCACGGGCGCAAACTGCAACAGGCAATCTATCAGAGCTCACTTTCCCAACGATGGAGCTGTACGCTATGCCAGCGGCTACGCAAAGCTTGCTCGATGATGCGGCGGTTAATATGGATGCATGGATTGCTGATGAAGTGCAAACAGCTTTTGCCGAACAAGAAAGCGCAGCTTTTGTCAATGGTGATGGTGTCACGCAGCCTGAAGGCTTTATGACTAATAATTTTGTTGATGAAGCATCATGGAGCTGGGGTAATCTTGGGGATATTAAAACGGGCGTAAGCGGTAACTTTGATGCTTCCGCGCCTGCAGATAATCTGATTGACGTCATTTATGCTCTTAAATCAGGCTATCGCCAAAATGCACAATGGGTGATGAATCGCCGTACCCAAGCGGAAGTCCGCAAGCTTAAAGATGCGGATGGTAATTATATTTGGCAACCAAGCGCACAAGCTGGTGGGGCTGCTAGTCTCTTTAACTTTGCGATTACAGAAAGTGAAGACATGCCCGATATTGGTGCGGATACGACGCCGATTGTCTTTGGTGATTTTAAGCGCGGCTATCTCATTGTTGACCGAGTGGGCGTTCGTATTTTACGCGACCCTTATTCATCAAAGCCATATGTTTTATTTTATACCACAAAGCGTGTTGGTGGCGGTGTTCAAGACTATGACGCCATTAAAGGCCTCACTTTTAGCGCTTAATATTTCAAAATAATCCTCCCGTCTTTCGCCCTATGAAAGGTTATTTAATGTTTCTAGAACTAATTACAGATTCCTTGATTGAACCAATTAATATTGATGAGTTAAAGGAATATTTACGCCTATCCCATGGGGCGGAAGATGCGCAAATTAGCCATTATATTAAAGCGGCTAGAAGTTGGCTTGAGCGGCAACTTTCTTTGGTTTGCATTGAGCAAGAATGGCGGATGACGAGCCGTTTTATACAAACTCCATCTTCGATTAAAATTCCAATAACGCCCCTCATCTCTATTGTAGAAGTGCGAACGATTGTGGATGAAGCTGGAGCAACACAAACGGTTGATAATACCCATTATATGACTGAATATTCTTTAGATTATTCAAAAGTCATTTTTAGGAATTCTAGCCTGTTACATGCGTCCTATGGCGTTGAGATTGATTTTAAGATTGGCTATGGGGCGAGCGCTGATGCCGTTCCTGCCCCCTTAAAACAAGCCATTATTTTGCTGGCTTCCCATTGGTTTGAGCATCGTGAACAAAGCGGGGGAGACTATGCTCTGTCAGATATGCCTCAGCTTTCAGCGCTTCTTAAGCCATATCAAAAAATTCGTTTATAAAGGAGATGTAACATGGTGTCAGGCCATATATTACGTGATCGCATCACTTTAAAATCTCGCATTTTAGAAAGTGATGGTGCAGGCGGGCAAATTGTTAGCTATGTAGATCAAGAAGACCTTCCCGCCCATATAGCTTTCATGAGCACTTCTAAAGATGAGCAAACGAGCGGGGCGCTTATTACAAAACAAAAATATCAAATCACTATTCGAAAAAGTGAAGATGTTTATGCGGCAGATCTATGTGAGCATGAAGGGCAGCTTTTTGAGATAGATACCGTCTCTCTCCACCCAAAGAATGATCAATTTATGATGCTTGATTGCTTTTACCTCGTAAATGCCCGTGCATTAAACTGAGGTTAAGATTTTATTATCAGGAGATGAGTGATGGCCTTTTCATTACATACCTTAAAATCTGAAATTATGCATTATATAACAGAGCATGCAAATTTAGCAGATGAGATTAATACGCATAATATCTTTGATCATATTCCTATGAATATGCTTTACCCCTTTATGATTATTGGTGATATTGAAGCGCATAATTGGGATAGTCAGCTTATTGATGGACGTGAGATATTTTTTTCGACTGAAATTTTTGACGATGGTCTTAGTGGGGAAAGAGCGAACACTATCGCTCATAATATTGAGCTCTTACTCAATGACCTTAGCCTATCTTCTTATCGCCTAATCTCTATTCAATTAGAAAAAACGAAAGCAATCACACGGATGCAAGGTGGTCGTTTTCATATCCAGCAATATTGGCGCTTAGTCGTTGAGTATTAAAAAAGCACACAACGGTCAATTTTTCAAAATTTAGGAGAAAATCATGGCAGCTCAAAAAGGGCGCGACTTGTTGTTGCGCATTGATGCAGAAAATAACCAAACATTTATAACAATAGCTGGGATTCGCACGCGGAAAATGCGTTTTAATTCAGGCGTTATTGAGACAACAGATTCTCAGTCAGAAGGACAATGGCGAGAGCTTTTATCAGGCGGCGGGATTAAGACACTTACAATCTCTGGCGAAGGCATCTTTAAAGATGCTCAATCTGATACTGCGTTGAGAGTTTTTGCTTTCAGTGGTGAGAGTGTTTCTTGTCAAATAGACTTTCCAGACTTCGGCGTTTTTGAAGGGCTATTTCAAATTCCACAACTTGATTATACGGGGCTTTTTAACCGTGAAATTTCTTTTGATATCACATTAGAATCTGCAGGTGAAATTACCTTCACAGAGGATGTTAGCTAAATGACAAATGCACTTCGTGGTGAAATTGAGTATGAATATCAGGGGCAAAAACTTTTTTTTTGCCTCACCATGCAAAGCTTGGCTGAGATTGAAACACATTTAAATCTGAATAGTTTTACTGAAGTTTTCACGAATATGCAGGCTGGGATTTTCTCAGCTCGCGCCATGATAACGATTTTAAAATCAAGCCTTATTGATCAATCCGAAGCAAATTTACAATCTATTGAGCAGCTGCCCCCTGATACAAGCATTTCTTTGGTCAAACAGCTCGTTACCCATTCATTTGCAAATATGCATAAAAAAAAAGCCTGAAACATGAGGCCGAAGAGGGGCAAAATTCAGCGTCCATGTTGAATGAGATTATGGTGCTATTTTGCACGAAATATAAGTTCTCCCCGCCTGTGTTTTGGCAGTTAAGCTTGAAGGAAGTTATGGCGTTGATGGCGCCTAAAAAAGCGAGTGGGCGATTTGAACCAAAAGATTTAGCCTCGCTTTTGCGTCATGAAATGAAGTGAAAATAAGGAGGGTAGGTTATGAATTCTTTTGATAATGATAGCACGGTTCAAAGTGCTGAAACAAAAAAAGAATTAGAAGAGCTGCAAAAGCTCGCTTCTAGCGTATTTGATGAAATTACAAAAGGCTTTTCTGCCTCCATCAAAAGTGGCGAAAGTTTTGACGATACATTAAAGACAATTTTGGCCAGCGTTGGTGAACTTGCCTTAGAATTTGCCTCAGCAAAAATAGAAGAGGGTTTTGATCAATTTTTGAGTCAAACCCTATCATCAAACAATCAAGAACAATCATTTGCTTCAGATATTATTTCAACTGCAACAAATTTTCTCGGCGGGCAATTTAGCCAAGCAGCTATGCCAGTCAATGTCACGATTAATGCACAAGATGCTAATAGTTTTAAAAATTCAGAACAGCAAATTGCAGCTTTGATGGCGCGTACGGTGCAACGCGGTCAGCGAAATCTATAATTAAGAGGATGGTAGATAATGGATTTTTTTCATAATATTAGATTTCCAATTGCCATTGCCTTAGGTGCAAGTGGCGGCCCTGTGCGACAAACCAAGGTAACAACACTGAACTCTGGAAAAGAGCAGCGCTTATCTCGGTGGGCGCATTCTCGCCGACAGTTTAATGCTGGTACTGGCGTTAAGACAATTGATGATATTGCTACTGTCATTGCTTTTTTTGAGGAAAGAAGGGGAAGGCTCTATAGTTTTTTATGGAAAGACCTTCTTGATTATAAATCATCTGCTTTTAGCATAGTCCCAAACGCTATGGATCAAGTGATTGGCGAGGGTGATGGTCTAAATGTTGAATTTCAATTGGTCAAACATTATGGGGCGCTAGAGGATAGTTATTTAAGGGCAATTACAAAGCCTATTGAAAATTCTGTGCTCCTTGCTATCGATGGGCAAATAGTCGATCCTTCTTATTTTTCAGTTGATTATTTAACAGGAAAAATTCTTTTTTCTGACGCTCATATACCTGCTGAAGGCTCTATTATCACAGCTGGATTTGAGTTTGATATTATGGCGCGCTTTGATACTGATGCGTTATTTGTTGATCAAGTTAGCTTTAAAGCAGGAGCTATTCCAGATATCCCAATTTTGGAGGTGCTGGAACAATGAAGGCTATTTCTACAGTTTTAAAAGATGCTTTAAATGCCCATGCCATAACTCTTTGTCATTGCTGGAAAATTGAGCTTGAAGATGGCACTTTACTAGGGTTTACCAACCATGATGAAGATTTGCTTTTAGATGGATTATCCTATTTAAGCCACCCATCATTAGATACGCCAATCATTGAACAGACATTAGGATTTAATGTCGACAGCGTTGATGCGATGGGGATTATTGATAGTGATATTATCACTGTAGCTGATTTACGCACAGGTCGATATCACAATGCTAAAATCACACTCATGATGGTGAACTGGGTAAACCCTGAGCAAAGTCTATTTTTAATGCAAGGCCATGTTGCCAATATTTCTGAAAAAGATGATCAATTTATTTTTGAGATCAGGCAAATAACAGATGCGCTTGAAGTGAAAAAAGGGCGTTTTTTTTCACATATGTGTGATGCAAAATTGGGTGATGATCGATGTGGCGTTGATATTACAGATGCGCGCTATGCAGCAACGGCAACCATTAGTGAAGTCATCTCAAATAATCGTTTTTTCGTAACAGGTTTAGAAGACTATGCTAGCGGTTGGTTTGCCAATGGTGTTGCAATTTTAGATGAAGAAACAAGCGCAAAACAGCAGCAAGCAATTGCGGAGCATAAGCTTGTTAATGGTCAAACCCAGTTAGCTCTTTGGACACCGCTGCCTTTGCCCCTCACCAGTGGAGACCAGCTTCATATCATTGCTGGCTGCGATAAAAAATTTAGCAGCTGTAAGCAGAAATTTAGCAATCATTATAACTTCCAAGGCTTCCCTCATATACCAGGAAAAAAATATGGCATCTCTTGATCTCATTAAAAATACACCTTCCCTCAACCCAGTTGTTATTGAAGCGCGAAGATGGCTGAATACGCCTTATAAACATCAAGCTTCTCAAATAGGTGTTGGGACAGATTGCCTTGGCTTAATAAGGGGCATCTATCGTAGTTTGATTGGGGATGAGCCTGAAAAAGCGCCGCCTTATTCTCGATTTTGGGCTGAATATGGCGGGCATGATGAATTAAATCGCATTGGGCATAACTATTTTACACCAATTCAAAAAAATGAATTTGAAACAGGGGATGTCTTATTGTTTCAATGGCGGCCAGGGGCTGTACCAAAGCATTTAGCTATAGCCTCGTCAAAACAAAGCATGATTCATGCCCATCAAGGGCTTGCTGTTTGTGAGGTGGCTTTATCACGATGGTGGCATCAGCGGTTGTGTAATGTTTACCGCTTTAAGATTTGAAAATTTCTCTGCTTTGAATTAGGAATATTGTTATGGCTTCTATTGTTTTATCAACGGCTGGCGCTGCCATTGGAGGCGCAATTGGTGGGCCTCTTGGGGCTGCTGTTGGCCAAACAATTGGTGGTTTTGTGGGCGCTAAAATTGATAGCGCTCTTTTCGGCGTTAACGATAAGGGCTTGCCAGGACCTAGCTATGAAGCATTAAGCGGACAACGCTATATGGAAGGCCAGCCTATACCTCGGGTTTATGGCCGTTTTCGTTTAGCAGGACAGGTTATATGGGGTCGTCCTATTAAGACAGTATACTCGGAAGAAGATATTGAGCAAGGCGGCAAAGGAGGGAATTCCTCTTCTGGCGGCCAAACAGCTGTAACAAGACAGCGCTATGCGACCTTTGCCCTTGCGCTTTGTGAAGGAGAAATTGCTGCTATTGGTCAAATGTGGATTAATGGTGAGCTGATCAATCAGACGAATATAGAATATCGTCTTCATCGAGGGACGCAAACCCAAAATCCTGATTCAACATTATCAGCCTATACGGGGGATGATACGCCAGCCTATCGCGGCATTGCTTATCTTGTGTTTGAAAATTTAGAATTAGAGCAGTTTGGCACTTCTATTTTGCCTAATATTGAAGTTGAGGTTATTCGCCCTGTCGATGCGCTTGAGGATGATATTCAAGCGATGACAATTATCCCTGGCGCGTCAGAGTTTGCTTACCACCCTCAAGAAGTGATACAAACTTTAGATGATGGTATAGAGAAAACAGAAAACCATCATAGTCATGCAGCCCAAAGTAATTGGGGCGCATCCATGGATATGCTAGAATCTTATTGTCCCAATATGGATTATGTTTCGCTTGTTGTATCTTGGTTTGGAACAAGCCTTGATATTGCCGAATGCCAAATTGTGCCTGCGGTAGAAAATAATAGTAAAGTAACACAAGGCGATATTTGGGGCGTTTCTGGCATATCAAGAGATCAGGCGCATATTGTCAGTGAGGTTGATGGTCGCCCTGCCTATGGGGGGACACCTTCCGATGCTAGCGTCATTAAAGCAATTCAGGATTTACGCAATAGAGGTCAGAAAATTCTTTTATATCCATTTTTAATGATGGATATTCCGCAAGGAAATGGGTTAGCCGATCCTTACGGAGCTTCAGAGCAAGCAGCCTATCCTTGGCGGGGTCGCATGACATGTAATCCAGCGCCAGGGCAAGCTGGCTCTATCTATGGATCAGCTCAAATCTCGTTCGATGTTGATGCTTTATTTGGTGCAGCGCAAAAGCAAGATTTTGTCGTTTCGCAAGATCAAGTTTCTTACATAGGCCATAGTGATCATGCCCATACTATTCGGCGGATGATTTTGCATTATGCTCATCTTGCAGAATTGGCAGGGGGAGTTGATGCCTTTTTAATTGGCTCTGAAATGGTAAGCTTAACACGCCTTAAAAATGATGAGGGTCGCTTTCCTGCAGTTGATGCTTATACTTCTTTAGCGCAAGAAGTTAGGGAGATATTAAGAGATGAGACAAAAATAAGTTATGCTGCTGATTGGACTGAATATGCAAGCTATACTGCAACAGATGCTGGCGAGGTAGGTTCTCTCTATTTTCCTTTGGATAGGCTATGGGCAAGTAGTGCGGTTGATTTTGTGGGTATTGATTATTATCCTCCCCTATCTGACTGGCGCTCAGGCAGCGGCCATTTAGATGCTGAAAACTATGATGCAGTTAATGATCAAGATTATTTGCAGTCTAATATTTTAGGCGGGGAAGGATATGATTGGTATTATGAAACCCAAGAGGGGCGTGACAGGCAAGAAAGACTAGCAATAACAGATGGCGCCTATAATAAACCTTGGGTTTATCGAGTGAAAGACTTGCCAAATTGGTGGCAAAACAATCATTATGAGAGATTAAATGGCATCGAGAGGGCAACACCAACGTCATGGGTCGCGCAATCTAAGCCTATTTGGCTAACTGAGATTGGCGTTCCTGCTGTTCATCTTGGCACCAACCAGCCTAATTTATTCCCTGATCCAAAATCATCGGAAAGTGCCTACCCTCATTATTCTTCTGGCAGTCGTGATGATGGCAATCAAAGGGCTGGCATAAAGGCTATGCTCTCATTTTGGCAAAGCGATGATGCCTCAAAAAACCCAATTTCACCTATCTATAATGATAAAATGCTTTCAACAGAGCATATTTTCCTTTGGGCATGGGATGCACGTCCTTACCCTTATTTTCCTCTCTTGTCAGAGGTGTGGGGCGATGGCGATAATTGGAAAACAGGACATTGGCTGACAGGCCGTTTAGGTAATGGCAGTCTTGCGGGCATTGTAGCTAAAATGAGTGAAGAATATAATCTTGATACAATCGATATATCTGGATTAGAGGGCGATCTTGTTGGCTATATTATTGATCGGCCAATGAGCCTAAGAGAAGCTTTACAGCCTCTCTCTCAAGCCTTTTCATTTCATGGCGTGCCAAGGCAAGACCATTTTGCATTTCGGCATCAAACCCAAGCTGATATCGGTATGGTAGAAGCGGATCACCTTGTCTTAAGAGAAGAGAAGGCAATGGTCTCATGGCTTTCAAAAAATGATAAAGAAATTCCAAATGCTCTCCATTTAGCAAGCTATGATCCAGATAATAGTTTTATTAAAAAAAGCTATAGAAGTTTAATTGCTTCTGATAACACAGAATATCTGGCGAGTGCGGATCTGCCCTTTGCTCTGTCAAAGCAGACTTCTTTAACGATAACGCAGCGATGGCTACAATCACTTTGGACGCAAAAATATGAAATCGAATTTGAAACAGATTTTTCTTATTTGCCTTTTGAAATAGGGGATATATTCTACCTTGATAATGATCCGAGCGGACTTGCTTATCAAATTACCGCGCTACGCTATGAAGATAGCATTCATATTTCTGCCTATTCGCAAAATATTGATATTCCTTCGCAATTTTTCTCTTCATATGATGACGAGCAAGAGGACAATATCCTTATCCCTGTTCAGACAAAAGTTAAGCCTCGCTTTTTTGCTTTTGAGCTTCCTAACCTATCGCAAACTAATATTGGGCTTAATCTCACAACGGCGCTTTTTGCTGAGCCGTGGACAGGCAATTATAATATCTCACGCCAATATCAAGTAGATGAATATCAATTTTCGCATCAATTTCAAGCCCCTGCATATCTTGGTACAACAATATCAGACTATAACAAGCATAAAATTACGCAGGTTAATTATGATGGGTATCTGGATATTAAGCTTTCGCATGGCACGCTAGATAGTCTGACAAGAGAAAGCTTTTTATCAGATGGTAATCAAATTGCCATTCAGCATGAGGGTGGGGATTGGGAAATTATTCAATTTCAATATGCAGACTTAATTGCTGAACAACAATATCGGTTAACGCATATTATCCGCGGTGCGCGTGGTACGGAGTGGTTATCTTCAAACCCTATTTTAGCTAATAGCCCTTTTGTTGTTATCAATAATCGCATTATTCAAACAGCTTTTTCAGCTGATGAGATAGGTAATGAAATTATATTAGGCGCTGGTCAATATAGCGTGTGGCCTACGAACCGTGCTTATGCTCATTCTTCGGTTAATTTAACCGGTAAGGCCTATCAGCAATGGCGCCCTTCCAACATGCGTGCACGCATTTTAAGTGATCAATCAATCGAAATTAATTTTAAAGCAAGGCCACCTTCAGGCTTTGATAGTTGGGAGATGACTTCTATTCCCATGGAGGAGGGGTTTATGCATTATGAGATTGGCTTTTATTTCAACAATGATCTTATTTTGCAAAGAGAAATATCTTCAACCTCATTGATTTTATCTCAGGAAGAAATCATCGGCGTTTTTGGCGCAATGCCCTCGCAGCTGACATTTTATGTGAATGCAGTAAATGGTTTAATGGCGCAAGAGAATAGATATGATTTTAATATTAAGCTGCAATGATTTATTTTAATCTGGTTTTTCGAGCAATTTATAGATAATATAGCAAGCTAATCTATTGACCAACACAGCTTAAAGCCATGCGTATTTTAATTATTGAAGATGATGAAGATCTTAACAAAAGCTTGTGCCAATCTTTAACAGAGGCTGGTTATGCTATTGATACCGCTTTTGATGGGGAAAATGGTTTTTATTTAGGGAGTGTAGAGCCTTATGATGCCGTTATTTTGGATATTGGATTGCCGAAAAAAGATGGCTTATCTGTTATTAAAGCGTGGCGCGATCAGGCTATTGATGTTCCTGTTTTAATGCTGACAGCAAGGGATAGCTGGGCAGATAAAGTCGCTGGGATAGATGCGGGCGCTGATGATTATGTAGCTAAACCTTTTCATGTAGAAGAAGTTTTAGCGCGGTTAAGAGCGCTTCTTAGGCGCTCAAAAGGTCATGCGAGCAATTTAATTCATTGTAGCAACCTTTCAATCGATAGTAAGACATCTAAAGCTTATATTGATAATGAATATGTGAAGCTAACTTCGCATGAATTTAGGTTATTATCTTATATGATTCATCATCAAGATAAGGTTATTTCTAAAACAGAGTTGATCGACCATATATATGATCAAGATTATGACAGGGATTCAAATACAATTGAAGTTTTTGTTGGTCGCTTGAGGCGAAAGTTAAATACGAATTTGATAAAAACAGAAAGAGGGCTTGGCTATCGTCTTTCATCAAATTAATGCAATCAAAAATCATATCTCAGCATGGCCTGTGCAGATGAGATTCTATCTCAAAATTATCTCATTGGTCTTTATAATATTTTCTTGTCTCTATTTTCTTGTTGCCCACTATATTGGCTTTCATATAGAGGGGAGCAGCCAAGAAATAAGCTATTTTCATCCTGCTTTAATTTCTCTTTTTCTTATTTGTTATCTCTTTTTATGTGCCTGCATTTATTTTATTATTCTCCGTTATTTTAAGGGATATTTAAAGATAATTTTGTCTCTTAAAGAAGATAATTTTTTAGAGGCTGATAAGCAAATAGCCCATGTCTATCCAATAGAATTGCGGCCATTCATTCAAGAAATAAAAGAATTAAGGCAGTCTAATCTGTCTATCTCGGATAAAGCAAAGACGCATTTAGGCAATTTAGCACATGGCTTGAAAACACCACTAGCAGTTCTGTTTGCCCTAAAATATGATGAGGATAAGCAATATTATTTAGCAAAAGTTGCAGAGCAAGCTCGGATTATGCAGGCTCAAATCGATCATCATTTACAAAGGGCACGCCTTTTAGGTCGGGCTCGTAGTAAGACAAATCGTACTGCGCTCACAACACTTTCATACAAAATGGTGCGTACCTTGCAAAAGCTATATCCAGAGATTGAAATTTCCCATATTTTTCCAGCACATGAAGTTGAGATTGCTATAGAAAAGCAAGATTTAGAGGAAGTATTAGGAAATTTACTTGATAATGCATGTAAATATGCAAAATCTAAAATTTCTTTTGTTATTAAACTAGATAGCATATCAAATGTTAAAAAAGTCGAGATTGAAATTGAAGATGACGGAGCTGGTTTGAATGAAGAGCAAAAAGGGCAGGCTTTAAAAAGAGGTGTACGCCTTGATGAAGCAAAGCCGGGGTCAGGGCTGGGACTTTCAATTGTAACGGAAATTATTGACTTATATGATGGCACTATAATTTTAAAAGATTCAAGTTTGAATGGTTTAAAAGTCACTCTTATTTTGCCACAATCATAAGCATAATTTACATTGAGCATGAAGAATAGATAGATTTAAGGATAAAAAATTGACGAACCACATTTTTACAGCGCTTTCTCTTTGCATTTTTTTATCTGCATGCTCAACAATGCAAGCCCCTTTTTTAGGCAATAGGCAGCAAGAGCCCACTTTTACACCGCCTGTTTTGACAACTAGTCAAGACCAAATTGAAGGCGAAAGCATTTTAGAACCGCAAATTACGCCTGCACCTGTTCCAACAACGCCAGTGTCGCCTACTGAAATGGCTGTAACATCGCTTCAATCAGTGAAGCTATTACAAAGCTTAACAGCTCTAGAGGGTTTGCGTTTAAACAGTACGGAAAGACAAAATGCGGATAATGCTGAAAAGCAGGCTTTAAATGGGGCTGAAACGGGCAGTATTATAAAATGGCAAGGAAGATCAGGTAATTATGGTTCTGTCGTTCCGGGCAGCATTTTTTCCATTAATGGGAAAACATGCCGTGATTTAACGCATACTGTCTATCTGCAAGGTGTTCCTGAAATTTTAAATGGAACAGCTTGTAAAGATAGTAAGGGTCGTTGGGAAATTTTAAGCTAGGCTCAGGACGTGATTATTTTGTTCAATTCTGTTTGAATTAAAACTATTAGGTGGATGAAAATAAAGTAAAATCATCGTTTTGCTATTGTTGAAACTTTATTTTTGACAAATGATGCTTTTAACTCAAACCCACCTTTAAATTAAATGGGCACCATATATTTACACCATGAATGCGTCAAAAAAGCTTGAAATTACCAGTAGTTCCTGCGCTTTCTTTTCTGTTCACAGTGTAAATCTATTGGTGCAGAATGGACTAAATAATCAAGTCCTGAGCCTAGTCTTTTACGGTTTATTCGTGGCTTTCATTTTATTATATAAAAAGATCATTACAAGCTTATTAGGCTCAGTATTTTAATATCGTTGTATTTAGCCTAGTCAAAATCAATTTTAATATCGTCATAATCTCCACCTATATAAAAAGGGATAGAGACAATTGCAGGGCTTTGTATTTTTTTATGATTAGGAAGCGGGGAATTTTCTAGTCTTATATAGCCATTCCCCTGAATGTTTTTTGTACTTATATCTGTTGTCAAAGAAGATGATAGAATAACATTATCTTTAGAGATTAGGAGTTCAGGAATAACTAATTTTCTATCTTTGATTTGAGCGGATAGCTCTAAGCTATCAAAATAGATTTTATTGTCTGCAATATAATCTTGAAAGACATTGGGTGTGCCTGCATTTGCTTTTGAATCAAAATCAATATAATTTAAAAAGCCTTCTTTAGCAAAAATATCGATATCCCCTGAAAACTGATCAAGCATTATTGGCCAAGAAAAAGCATTATTTTGTAATTTGAATTTTAAAAAACCATTGCCTGCAAGCCTTTGTTGGTAACCCAGCTTGTCCAATAGTTTTGCAAATTCAGTATTTTGTATACTGCCTTCTAATGAAAATAATTCAGCATCACCTTCAAGTGATCTCTTGAAAAGAAAATAGCCTGCCCCGCTTAAAGAGTTCGTATTGTTAAAACTGATACTAATTTCATTTTTTTTGGTGCGTATGTTGCCCGCTGTTGCTTTAAAATCATAGGGGTGGAGTATAAGGTTATTTGTAGAAAAACGAATGTCTAAATCTAAAACCCAAGGATTATCTTTAAGGCTGTCCTGCGTAATAATGTCATAATATTCAGCTAAATGCATGATATCTAGCGCAATAGTGCCTAGTAATTTAGGTTGTTCTTCACTAAAGTTTAATGAAAATTGCCCGACGCCATTATTTCCATTTGAGGAAATTGATAGATTAGAAAAATTGATACTGCTTTTATGTGTATTTACGTCTGTATCAATTTTAATATTCTCTGCTAATGGCATTTTACTGATATTCATATCAAAATATTCAGCTAATTTTTCCGCATCAATAAAATTAAATTTTAACTTGCCTACAGGGTCAATGCCTGGATTTAAAGTTGTTTCTCCTTCAAAATTAGCATTTAAAAAGGGAGTGTCAATCTCCATTCTTAAATCACTAATGATGCTATCACTATGAAGGGCTGATAAATTAATTTGCCAAGTTTGATTTTCAGTAGCCTCGCGTAATATTTTAGGCCGAGCTATAATTGAGATAGCAGGGTTTATGGAAAAAATATTTTTATACTCTACAGTGTAGTTTAAACTTTCTATCAATTTAGATAGTTTTGAATTTTTCATGTCTTCTTTTTGTTCGAAAAAGATATGAGCATTATTAAAACTAATTTTAGAGCCAAATTCATCTGGATGCTTTTTTTCAATAGGAATAAACCAGTTAAAGCTTGTGTTTTGCTTGATGCTAAGATGCTTTGGCGCTTTCATAGGATCTAGCAATAGCCTTGATAAGGCTGTTTGTTTAGTTGTTATGTCTTGAATAGAGAGATCGTGAATACGTTCGCTTTTGATCGTGAAAACAGGGCTAGCAAGGTGAACATTATTAAATTTAATATCACCAAGCAAAAAAGATCGCCATTTAGGGGTGATTTTAATATAGTCAATTTTTGCTGTGCCCCAATGCTCATGGGATAAATTTACATCACGAACAATTAAATGCGGATTTGAAATGCCTTTAATTTCAACTTTACCAATATGATGGCTGGTAACATTAAACTTATCTTTTAAAAGGCTTCTAATTTCATGCTTTGAAGAAATATAATTTAATTGATTAAAAAGTAAAAAAAATAAAATGCCTATTAGGCTCGCAAATAATATTAAACTTGCAAGCCCAACGGAAACTTTATTCTTCTTTAGCCAGTTCAATAGAAGCCTTTATTATTATTATAAAAATTCAGGGCGTGGCATCATAATTGTATTATACCCACCATCAACAAAATGAACTTCACCGGTAACGCCTTTTGAAAGATCTGATACAAGATAAAGAGCAGAGCCACCCACTTCATCAATGCCAATAGAATGTTCTAAAGGAGCATGTTTTGCATGGAAGCCAAACATGGAGCGAGCATCACCAATGCCAGCACCAGCCAAGGTGCGGATAGGGCCTGCAGAAAGGGCATTTACACGGATATTATCAGCGCCATAATCTGTTGCTAAATAGCGTACGCTCGATTCAAGAGCTGCCTTTGCAACGCCCATAACGTTATAATTAGGCATAGAGCGTGTCGCACCCGCATAGGTGAGCGTTAAAAGGCTACCGCCATTTTTCATCAAAGGCGTGGCATATCTTGCTGTTTCAGTGAAAGAGAAGCAGGATATAAGCATGGTGTTTTGAAAATTTTCACGACTTGTTTCCGCATATTTGCCTTTTAATTCTGATTTATCAGAAAAGGCAATTGCATGTACAACAAAATCAATGCTGTCCCAAAAGCCTGAAACTTGCTCAAATAGATCTTGTTGAGCATTTTCAGCGGATACATCACAATCAAAAATGTGATTGACTTCTAGTTTTTCTGCAAGTGGCTTTACTCTTTTTTCAAAAGCTGAGCCTTGATAAGTCAGCGCAAGCTCTGCGCCTTGTTCATAAAGTGCTTTTGCAATGCCCCATGCAATTGAATGATCATTTGCGACACCCATTACAATGCCGCGCTTACCTTTCATAAACATGTTTTCTTCCACCTATTATATTTTTTTCATGACAAGGCTGGCATTCGTACCGCCAAATCCGAACGAATTTGATAAAGCAGTATTAATCTCAACATTATCAATACGTTCCATCGCAATTGGTAAATCTGCAAAATCAGGATCAATTTCTTCAATATGTGCTGATTTGCAAATGAAATTATTATTCATCATTAAAAGCGTGTAAATTGCTTCTTGAACGCCTGTTGCGCCAAGAGAATGACCTGTCAGAGATTTTGTAGCACTCATGGGCGGGATGTCAGAGCCGAAGACTTCACGAATAGCACCAACTTCTTTAATGTCGCCGACGGGTGTGGAAGTTGCATGAGGATTGATATAATCAATTTTATCTTTCACATCTTTCATGGCTGTTTGCATGCATCTTACAGCGCCCTCTCCTGAAGGCTGCACCATGTCATGACCATCTGATGTTGCGCCATAGCCAACAATTTCACCATAAATTTTAGCGCCTCTTGCTTTCGCACGTTCATATTCTTCTAACACAAGAACACCAGCGCCGCCTGCAATCACAAACCCATCACGATTTTTGTCATAGGCGCGTGAAGCTGTAGAGGCCACATCATTATATTTTGAGGACATAGCGCCCATAGCATCAAAGAGATTAGATAACGACCAGCTTAACTCTTCACCGCCGCCAGCAAAGATAACATCTTGTTCACCCCATTTGATCAATTGATAAGCATTACCAATACAATGGTTAGATGTTGCACATGCTGATGAGATTGAATAGTTAACACCATGAATATGGAAGGGAGTTGCTAGCGTTGCTGAATTTGTGCTGCTCATTGCTTTTGGTACAGCAAAAGGACCAATTCGGCGGGGGCCTTTATCTTCAGTAATTTTTGCAGCTGCAACAATAGCCTCTGTTGAAGGGCCGCCAGACCCCATAATCATGCCGGTCATCGGGTTGCTGATATCTGCCTCTTCTAATCCAGCATCAGCAATTGCCTGTTCCATAGCAATGAAATTCCATGCAGCGCCTTTACCCATAAAGCGAGTTTGGCGTTTGTCTAAAACGTCAAAAGGATCTAGAGTTGGCTCAGCATAAACTTGGCTTTTAAAGTTTAAATCAGCATATTGCTGGGCAAAGCTAATGCCTGATTTTGCTTCTTTTAAAGATGTAAGAACTTCATTTACATCATTGCCGATCGAAGAAACGATCCCCATACCTGTAACGACAACGCGCCTCATGGATAACTCTCCTGTATAAGATATTGAGTGTTCATTATAGTTGTCTCAATAGCTATGTTATAATTTGTTGGTTTTATGACTCTTTTTTGAAGAGGCCAACACGTAAATCTTGAGCTTTATAAATGATTTCGCCATCTGCTTCAACCCAGCCATTCGCGATGCCTAGAATGAGTTTTGACTTTAAAATTCTTTTAAAATCGATGCCATAGCGAACCATTTTTGTTTCAGGTGTTATCATGCCAGAAAATTTCACTTCACCGACGCTTAAAGCGCGCCCTTGCCCTTCAAGGCCAAGCCAGCCAAGGAAAAAGCCTGTTAGCTGCCACATGGCATCTAATCCAAGGCAACCAGGCATTACAGGGTCGCCTTCAAAGTGACAAGGAAAATACCAGTGGTCAGGCTTAATTGCATAGCTTGCGCGTAAATAGCCTTTATCATTTTCACCGCCAGTTTCTGAAATTTCTGTAATTTCATCAAACATAAGCATTGGCGGCAAAGGAAGCTGAGGATTTCCTTTGCCAAATAATTCGCCACGCCCGCATTTCAAAAGATCTTCATAAGAAAAACTTGATTGACGATTTTGCTCTTGTTCAGCCATTTGTTATGATCCTATATGCAAATTTATTGCCTTACGTGAGGTAAAGACAAAATAATGACCCTCTAGGTGGCATAATTATGGAGGATTTGCAAATGTTTGTGCCATTTTGCCACAAAATTAATATGATCATCCTTTACAAGAGTATAGGAAACATTCTTGACCAAACATTCATGCTCTTATAATATAACAGTATACGAATAAGGCTTATTAATATGACGTCATCAAATCAAACCGATTTGCTTAATCAATTACGGAATGCTGGCTTGCGGCCAACTCAGCAAAGAGTTGCGATTGCAGAAACTTTATTTGAAAAAGGCCATCGTCATGTGAGTGCTGAAATGGTCTTTGATGAAATGCAACAGGGATCTACCAAGATTTCCTTAGCAACCATTTACAATACGCTTAATCAGTTCAAAGAAGTCGGCTTGTTGCGCCAAATTGCGATTGATAGCAATAAAAGCTATTTTGATACGAACACAGGGCCACATCATCATTATTATTATGAAAATGAAAGCAAGCTTGTTGATATCCCTCAAGATTCTATTTGTGTTTCAGGATTGCCAGATATACCTGAAGGCATGGAAATAGACCATATTGACGTTGTCGTCAGATTAAAGCCAATTGATAAAAAGTCTTAGCTTTTAGTGGAAGTGATTGAGCTTCGTGCTCAATAGGTGAATTAAGTTCAGCTCTTTTAAGGGGTGATTGATACGGCATGTTACTACATGATAAAGTCCTGAAAAAGCGACTATAAGAATTGCGTTTTTATCCTTGAACCAAACCCTTTTATTTTAATATATTTTAATTTTAATACATAGCTCGGTATAAATTCAGAATTTATAGAGAGATAAAAGATAGGCACAAAAAAACTGGGCTATTAACCCAGTTTTCGCGAGAAATCACCTAAAAGCGGTGCTTTATATCTAACTAAGGCTTGAAGGTTGCTCCACACCTAGTTTGATATCACCTCTTTTTGGGTTCAAATAATCGCTAGACATTGGATCACCTCCTTTCAATTTGTTTCCGATACAATATATTTGTCCGAAAAAAACATTTTGACAAGCCCCTTTTTTAAACAATTATAATTTCCAGTTTTCACGAGCGCTCTTGTCTTCTTGCTTTGCTGTCACCCATTCTCCATTTTCAATGTCTGAAAAATATTCTTTTTTCCAAAAAGGAGCATCTGTTTTGAGATAGTCCATAATAAATTGCGCAGCATGAAATGCAGCATCCCTATGGGCTGAGACTGTAATGACGCAGACAATAAGTTCACCTGGGGATAAAGACCCATATCTATGGATTAATCGCACAGCCTGCAAAGGCCATTTTTGTTTTGCTGTCTCAACAATATGATTAAGCTCTTTTTCTGCCATGCCGGGGTAATGTTCAAGATGCATTTTGGTAATTTGCCGTCCTTGCGCTTGATTGCGTACAAGGCCGGTGAAAGTGACGACCGCGCCAACATCTTGACGATTATGCAAAAGAAGATTGGTTTCATCTTGCAAGTTAAAAGCTTCAGATTGAACACGAACAGACATTTACCCCCCTGTCATTGGCGGGAAAAAGGCAATTTCTTTTATACCTATCAAGCTATGATTTGCATCTGTCTTTTCTTGATCCACTGCAACTTGAATGAGACTTCTTTTTTCAAAAGCGCGCAGATATTTCTCATCTTTAGTAATCAAATGGTCAATCAGATCATCAATTGTGTTTGCCTGAGGCGGTAAATATATTTGCTCTTCGTTTGCGCCAATGATTTCACGAAGCCATGCAAAATATTTCACTGTGAAAGAGGGGGGGATATTCATTTGGTCTCTTCTGCTGCTTTTATGAATTTTACGCCCTCATAAAAATAAATCAAACCCGTGTATAAGGTCAACAAGGTAGCTAATATAAGAAGGAGTAAAGCAAATGGCGTTAAAATTGCCCATATGTTTGCTGCTAAATAAAAGCCTATCGCAATGAGCTGAGTTGTTGTTTTTAGCTTTGCTGCAAATGTGACGGGTAGGTTAAGTCGACCAGCAAAATATTCGCGAAGGCCTGAAACAAAAATTTCACGAAAGAGAATAAGGATGGCGCATATAAGGCCAAATATATCTAAATATTGACTGGCTGCCATGGCAAGTAATAAAATACCAACAAGTAATTTATCTGCAATGGGGTCTAGCATTTTGCCAAATTCACTTGTAGCGTTGAGTTTGCGCGCCAGATATCCATCGAAAAAATCACTGATTGCCGCAAGAATATATAAGGTGAATATGAAAATATGAAGATCGCTATCAGATATAATCAAAATCGCTAAAAGCGGGATGCAAATAATTCTTGATATCGTAATCATATTAGGCAGATTATGCATTCAGTTTTCCCCAATTTTGATAAGCTATTCATTTTCTGTTATTGCGTTAGATAGGCGGCTATACTCATAGCAGTTTTCATTACAAATTTGTAATCAAATAAACATGCCTCGGTAATGTTGTCTATCTTATTTTCTACCTATTAATAAAGAATAGGAGATTATTATGCCGCTCAAAAACCATGAAACACAAACATCTAAACTAAAGCATATCTTACTTGCGAGTGCTTTGACTTTTGGCATTGTTGGATCTGTTGTATCCATAACTGCTTTCATGCCTAATCAAGCGGCTGCTGTTCAAAATATGTCAAACCAGATTGTTAGCCAGCATCCTTTATCTTTTGCTGATATGGTTGATGAGGTGAAATCTGCTGTCGTTAGTGTTAAGGTGAAGGCAGCTAGCCCTTCCAAGAATATTAATTTTAAGTCATCACGAAATCATCCACAGCTACAAGAATTTTTTAAGCGTTTTGGGCAAGAAAACCCACAAAGAAGACAATTAAGACCAAGGCAAAAGCAATTGAGTTCTCAAGGCTCTGGTTTTTTCATCTCATCCGATGGCTATGTGGTAACAAATCATCATGTCATTGAAAACGGTTCTGAGTTTGATGTTGTTTTATCCGATGGTCAAATTTACGAAGCTGAATTAATTGGTTCTGATGCCAAAACAGATTTGGCCTTATTAAAAGTTGATGTTGAGGATGCGCCTTTTAAGGCAGTTGCTTTATCCAATAATAATCCAAGGGTTGGCGATTGGGTTGTCGCTGTTGGCAATCCATTTGGTCTTGGCGGCACAGTCACAGCGGGTATTGTTTCTGCCCATGGCAGGGAATTAGGTGCAAGTATTTATGATGATTTCATTCAAATTGATGCCCCCGTTAATAAAGGTAACTCGGGTGGTCCTAGTTTTAATATATATGGTGAAGTTGTCGGTGTGAATACGGCTATTTTTTCTCCATCTGGCGGCAATGTGGGCATTGCTTTTGCCATTCCAGCAGAAACGGTGAAATCTATTGTTGAGGATTTGAAAGAGGATGGTATTGTTTCAAGAGGGTGGCTTGGTGTGCAAATTCAGCCTTTGACAAAAGATCTTGCTAAGGCATTATCATTGCCGAATACAAATGGCGCGATGATTACGCATATTGAAAAGCAAAGTCCTGCTTATCAATATGGCTTGCAAGTAGGGGATGTAATTTTATCTGTCAAAGAGCAAAATATTGAAAACCCGAAGGATTTAGCGCGCACAGTGGGAAAAATCACCCCGGGGGAAAATGCAGCTATAAAGCTATTAAGGCAAGGCGAAGAAATTAACCTCTCGATCACACTTGCAGAGCAGGAAAAAATAAATCCCGTAAAGAAAGCAGTTGCAAAGCTAGAAAATAATAAGGCAGGGTCAGAAAATTGTTGCGATTAATGGGAAAAAAATAAGAGAAATGAGAGAAG
>WTKA01000149.1:29613-30685 GCA_011524605.1 Hyphomicrobiales bacterium
CAGGGTCAGAAAATTGTTGCGATTAATGGGAAAAAAATAAGAGAAATGAGAGAAGTTATGAAGATCATTGAGCGAGCAAAGCAAAAGGGAGATGAATTTATTGTTGCTCAAGTTGAAAATGATCAACAATCGCGCTTTCTAGCCTTGCCGTTCTTAGCTGGATAAACTATATCTAGGCAGAATATATCACCCATTTTCTTCGCTTAGATATATTCTGCCCATGTGACCCTTGAATTATCAGGGGTCACATTTGATATGATTACACGCAAAAGTTAATTCGATTTATATAAGCGTAAAACCTCCCACCCTTTTAGAATATATGCTAAATAATCAATGAAAAAAATATAGGGTAAATCATGAAAATTTTAGTCGTTGAAGATGAAGCAGAAACAGCTCTTTATTTATTAAAAGCTTTAAAAGAAGCTGGGCACAGTGCTGACCACGCGGGCGATGGAGATGAGGGATATGTTATGGCATCCTCACAGTCCTATGATGCCCTGATTGTAGATAGAATGCTGCCAAAGCGTGATGGTTTGTCCATGATAAAACTATTAAAACAAGAGGGGTTAACAAGCCCTATTCTGATTTTAAGTGCGCTGGGTGATGTAGATGATCGAGTTAAAGGATTGCGCGAGGGGGGAGATGATTATTTAACAAAACCCTATGCGTTTTCAGAATTATTAGCGCGTTTAGAGGTTTTAATACGTCGCGTTCAGCCAGAAGAAGCAGAGACAAGCTATCAGCTTAGTGATTTGATTTTAAACCGCTTAACCCATAGCGTCAAAAGAAATGGGCAGGAAATTTTATTGCAACCGCGTGAATATCGCTTGTTAGAATTTTTAATGAAGCATGCAAACACGGTTGTAACACGCACAATGTTATTAGAAAATGTTTGGGACTATCATTTTGACCCCCAAACAAATGTGATTGATGTGCATATTTCACGTTTGAGAACAAAAATAGACAAGGGTTTTGAAGCGCCTTTGCTCAATACAATCCGCGGCGCAGGCTATATCTTAAAAGATCCTAACGTGTAAAAGGTAAGAAACCGATGCAAAAATCACCTCCTATT
>WTKA01000149.1:30785-32243 GCA_011524605.1 Hyphomicrobiales bacterium
GCGCGACCTGATGCCCCCATTATTCTTGTAATTGATCGAAACGGAACAAAGCTTGCTGGCAATATTACTAATATTGATCCAAAATTTTTTAATCTGACAAAACCAACAATTATGCCCTATCGCAGGACAGTGATAGAGATGTCGGATTTTAGAAATGATGGGCGCCGTGCCAATAATGGTAAGCGAAGAGGGCAGGTCAATGATGAGGTTATAAGTGATGATGAGGAAGAAGAACAGGCTGAAAATGAACAATTAAAGCGTGTGGCGCCTGCTCCGCTTTTGAGTTTTCGTATCACGAGAAATAACCGCCAGAATAGGCCAGTAAATGCACAAAGCCCATCATCAAGCATAGAAGAGGTTGATGAAGATGATGAGGAAATAGATGTCCAAAAACGTCAAGCACTTGTGCAAGTTTTTGGGGCTCGAAATGGTATTCGTGTTCTTGTGGGCAGAGACATTCAAGGCGCAGAATTTTTTGACAATGTTCTTGCCCGAGCTCTCATCATTGCAGGAATAATGGCGTTGGCAATGGGGCTTGTCGGCGGTGTTTATATTTCTTATAAAGTATTAGCGCGTGTTGAAGGGGTGTCAGTAACAGCCAATCAAATTATGGCTGGTGATTTATCTGAAAGAATGCCGATTAAAGGCAATGGTGATGAATTTGATCGGCTTTCCACAAGCTTAAATAATATGCTTGATCGGCTGGAGCTCTTGATGCAAGGGATGAAGCAGGTCTCTGATAACATTGCTCATGATCTAAAAACACCTCTTACCAGAATGCGCACCCGTATTGAAACATCCCTTGCTCAAGGGGCCGGTGATGAAGAGCGTAGGAATGCATTAGAGACGGCATTAGATGATGCTGATCAGCTGATTTCTACATTTAATGCTTTACTTCATATTGCCCGTTTAGAGGCTGGTAACACATCTTTGAAAATGGAGGCTTTAGACTTTTCATTTATTGCGCAGGATGTATTAGAATTATATGAACCTTCTGCAGAAGATGCAGGCTTGCCACTGAAAATTGAGATTGAGCAGGGGCTAACATTATATGGCAATAGAGAGCTCATTGCTCAGGCCATATCGAATATTCTTGATAATGCGATTAAATATGGCGCTCTTGGAGATGAGGCAACGCAAAAGGATATTATTGTTCAAGCGAAAAAAGAAGCTGGTATGATTTATTTCAGCATTGCTGATAGGGGAATTGGCATTCCTCAGCAGGAGCATGAGCGCGTGTTGGAGCGTTTTGTTAGGCTTGAAAAAAGCCGTACATCACCGGGCAATGGCTTAGGCCTTTCATTAGTGCGCGCTATTATCTCTATCCATAAAGGAGATATTATTTTATCAGATCATAAGCCGGGGCTAAAAGTCATGTTCACTTTCCCTGCACTCACAGACATTAGGCTCAGGACTTGATTATTTAGTCCATTCTGCACCAATAGATTTACGCTATGA
>WTKA01000145.1 GCA_011524605.1 Hyphomicrobiales bacterium
TGAAACTTTATTTTTGACAAATGATGCTTTTAACTCAAACCCAAAGGGCACCACAGATTTACCCTATGAATGCGTCAAAAAAGCTTGAAATTACAAGTAGTTCCGGCGCTTTCTTTCCTTTTCATAGGGTAAATCTGTTGATGTAGAATGGACTAAATTAATAGGTCCTGAGCCTAGTTTAATATCATTTATGGCATTAATGTTTGTTTTTTAGGGTAATAGTTATAGTCGCAATTAAAGCTGGTTTAAAGTAACATCTAAATCACCATAGCCAGTGAACTGATATTCAAAT
Source organism: Hyphomicrobiales bacterium (assembly GCA_011524605.1). Lineage (GTDB taxonomy): Bacteria > Pseudomonadota > Alphaproteobacteria > Rhizobiales > WTKA01 > WTKA01. The sequence continues at coordinate 293 of WTKA01000145.1, forward strand.
TTAAGGTCTAGATAATCCGCTGCAGCTTTGGCCTTATCTTTTAATTGGCTATTTTCAGTTTGGGCAAGAAAAATCACTTTTTCATAATGCTCAAAATAAATATTTTTAAGTTCTGGATGTTTATCAAGACCTAAGGGCTTTATGACAAAATTTTCAAAATGTTCAGCAAGAAAATCGGTTAAATAAAAGCTTGTTATTTCTTGTTCTGATTGCTTGGGAAATAGTGCATTACCCACAAAAAAACTATAACAGTGAGGGCCTGCAATACGGCTAACTTCATGCTGGCCTAAAACTGTATCAAGTTGACCGCCTGTACCACAATCTGCATAGACACAATATATATTTTTATAGCCTTTCCCTTTTGCCTCAATAATTTTTTCTTCAACACGAGAGGGGATATGATCTGGCGTATTATGCAATTGCGCTGGAAGACACTCAAGCTCAATATGTTCAAGCTTGTTAAGCTCAATAATATCCATTATTTCTTTTGCAAGCGCTCCGCAAGCAATCAGCAATATCTTTTCTTTGTTTGTCATTTATAATCTAAGATATTATAATTAATATTAAAAAAGGCTTATCAAGCTATAAGAGCATAATTATGAATATTCAAAATGAGAATTTCGATGACTAATTTTTGAAAACTCAAAGTTGATTATGTTTTCTCGCCATAAATTCTTTTGCAGTTTCAACAGCCACAGCAGCATCGCGACAATAAGCATCCGCACCAATGGCCTTGCCAAACTCTTCATTCAAAGGGGCGCCACCAACAAGTACAACATAATCATCCCGAATGCCTTTTTCTTTAAGCGTATCAATAACAACTTTCATATAAGGCATTGTTGTTGTTAGCAATGCAGACATGCCGAGAATGTCAGGGTTATGCTCTTCGATGGCTTCTAAATAGCTTTCAACCGCATTATTAATACCGAGGTCAATGACTTCAAAGCCAGCACCTTCCATCATCATAGATACAAGGTTTTTGCCGATGTCATGGATATCCCCTTTAACCGTACCAACAACCATTTTGCCCATTTTAGGCGCGCCTGTTTCAGCTAATAAGGGACGTAAAATTACCATGCCTGATTTCATTGCATTGGCTGCTAGTAAAACTTCTGGGACAAATAAAATGCCATCCCTGAAATCATCACCTACAATACGCATGCCTTCAACTAAGGCTTCAGTAAGAATATTATAAGGCTGCCAGCCTCTTTCAAGAAGAATATTGACCGCTTCTTCAATTTCTTCTTTCAGACCATCATATAAATCATCATGCATTTGCTCGACAAGCTCTTCGTCATTGAGCGTTGTTAAGTCAAGATCGTCTTCCTCAGACATGCGTTACCCTTTCAATCATGATCAAAGAGAAGCTCTAGATGAATAATATTCTCTTAGTTTATTTCTTCTTATATAGAATAGAATAATAATATTCAATATATGACTTTTATCGACACATATTTTTTTGGTTTATTTTCTGCGCTCTATCCTTTGTAAAGATGATAAAATCAAGCGATGTTTTAAGTTTATTCTATATTATTTCAATGAACTGATCGTTAGGTAATCTATTGTTAGAGTTAAAGCTAATGATATAGACGAATAATACCAACAAGCTTGCCTTGGATTTTTACTCTATAGGCAGGAAGAAGACGAGGCTCATAATTTTCATTGGCTGATTCAAGCGCGATAGTGCCACCTTTTTTGCGAATTTTCTTTAAAGTTGCCTCCTCATCGTCAATGAGGGCAACAATGATTTGACCATTTTCGGCAGTTTCTCTACGATTAATAATAGCAAAATCGCCATCTAAAATACCAGCTTCAATCATGGAATCACCCCTGACTTCAAGGGCATAATGCTCTCCACTACCAACCATATCAATTGGCACATTAAGCGTATTTGATTGGTTTTGGATAGCGCTGATCGGCGTGCCAGCGGCAATGCGCCCCATAACTGGTACTGTTACTGAATTATTATTCAGATCAAAATCATTATCTTTTTGCTGAGATGATGTTGTAGAATCGGCATCAGCTTGTTTTTTGCCTAAACTACCTTCAATAACGCTCGGGTTGAAGCCCCGTGATGCTGTTGAAGGAATAACTGCGTCTGGTAATTTAATAATTTCAATTGCTCTAGCTCGGTGTGCAAGTCGTCGAATAAATCCTCGCTCTTCTAAAGCAGTAATAAGCCGGTGAATACCAGATTTACTTTTAAGATCGAGCGCATCTCGCATTTCATCAAAAGAAGGCGGCACCCCATTTTCAAGTAGCTTTTCATGAATGAATAAAAGTAATTCTTGTTGTTTTGGGGTCAGCATAAGGCAGCCTTTCAAAGCTAAGAAGCTAGCAATAATATTCGAATCAAGTGATCATAACATGTACAAAAAGTGAACGCACGCAAAAAGTTCACATTATGTTCTTTTTATTAATAAAGTTATAATTTTATGATTTTTATTTTTTCACCCTCTAAAGCAGAATTGCTATGGGCCGGCCTATGGATGAAACAGTTGGCACTGGCTGCTAGAGACAGCATGGAGCTGTCCTGTTTTTCAAAAGGCGTCGCGTAAACTTCGCCATTACAAATGTGATAAATGCCGCGTAAATAGTCTTCTCGCTGGTCATTTTTCTTTAAATTGCCGCATAAATAAGCTGGGGTAAATTGTGGTATAATATCATCATTAACAAGCATTTTTGCCAAAACAGGGCGTAAGAATATATGAGAACAAACGAGGGAAGAAACTGGATTACCAGGCAGGCCAATAAATAAACTATGGCCTTTTTTCCCAAACATAAGAGGCTTGCCAGGGCGCATCGCGATTTTCCAAAAATATGTTTCAACACCTAGCCGATCAAAGCTTGGCTTTACATAGTCGTGATCCCCAACAGATGCTCCCCCAGAGGTAATGATAATATCAGCCTTTGCATCATAGGCTTTTTGAAGAGCTGATGTCGTCGCTTCTAAGCTATCAGCTATGATCCCTAAATCAATCGGTTCTGCACCATATTTTTGTAAAAGACTATGTAAGCCATAGGCATTGGACGCAATGATTTGATGCTGATCAAGATGTTCACCTGGTCTCTTTAGCTCATCTCCTAAAGATAGAATAGCAACTTTGGGCTTTCTTCTTACCTTAATTTCATAATAATTCATGGCGGCGAGAAGAGATAGTTTTTCAGGCGTCAAGCATGTGTTTTTTGATAGGTAGAAACAATCTTTTTTAAAATCAAGCCCCTTAGGGCGAATGTAAATGCCTTTAGAAGAGGCTTTTTCATTGATTATGATTGTATTATTTTCTTGTTTCTGTACATTTTCTTGAATTAAAATTGTATCAGCACCTTCAGGCACGGGCGCGCCTGTGAAAATGCGTACACATTCACCTTTCTCGATTGAACCTGCAAAGCCACGACCTGCTGCTGATTGACCAATTACATTTAAGCAATGACCCACATCATTATCTGAAAATTTAATTGCATAGCCATCCATGGCAGAACTATCAAAGGGTGGTTGTGTGCGCTTAGCGTAATGATCACAGGCGAGAATGCGCCCTAATCCTTGGCTAAGCTCAACTTTCTCACCGTTTGTAGGAGAAATATGGGATAAAATTATTTCTAGAGCTTTTTCAACGCTTACAAGAGCCATCTCTACCCCTTTGGTCTATGAGTATAGTCGCCTGATTTGCCGCCTGTTTTTGAAACAAGATGCATATCTACTATTTGGATAGATTTATCAACCGCTTTAAGCATGTCATAAAGCGTTAAAGCGCTTATGGAAACTGCTGTTAAGGCTTCCATTTCCACGCCAGTTTGACCAAGCGTTTTCACTTCACTGGTAATTTCGACTTTACCGCCTTGTTTGTCCAAAGAAAAATCAATAACAACTTTGCTTATGGGCAAGGGGTGACAAAGCGGAATAAGATCCGCTGTCTTTTTTGCAGCCATTATGCCTGCGATACGCGATGTTGCTAACACATCTCCCTTTTTATTTTGTCCCAGTTCAAGGGCATCAAAGGCATTAGGAGATAGCAAAATAGTAGCTTTAGCTTGTGCCGTGCGTGTGGTTTCAGTTTTGCCACTCACATCAACCATATGGGCTTCCCCTTTTTGATTTAAATGAGAAAGAGCCATATTTTATTCTCCATATGATTTAAAAGAGTAGCTTTCGCGTTGCCTCTTCCACATTTTCTTGTCGCATAAGACTTTCACCAATTAAAAATGTTGAAATATTTGCTTTTTCTAATCGCTGTAAATCTTCTTTTTCAAAAAGGCCGCTTTCTCCTACAATTGTTTTATGCTCAGGAATCAGAGGGGCGAGTTCTTCGCTTGTTTTTAATGATGTTTCAAACGTGCGAAGGTTACGGTTATTGATACCAACTAAATCAGAGGGGAGGGTAAGAGCTCGATTAAGCTCCTCGGCGTCATGCACTTCAATAAGGCTATCCATGCCAAGCTCTTTCGCCACTTCAATTAGTTCTAATGCGAGACTATCTTCAATCGCCGCCATGATAATTAAAATACAGTCGGCGCCCCAAGCTCGTGCTTCATAAACTTGATAAGGATCATAAAGAAAATCCTTGCGCAGGCAAGGCAGCGTTGTTGCATCGCGCGCAAGCGTTAAATATTCAGGCGCACCTTGAAAAGAGGGCGTATCTGTTAAAATAGATAGACAGGCTGCCCCGCCTTTTTCATAGGCCTGAGCTAAGTCAACAGGGTTAAAATCAGCGCGAATAAGCCCTTTGGAAGGGCTTGCTTTTTTTACTTCTGCTATCAGAGCATAATCACCGGCGTCTATTTTTGCTTTTAAAGCAGTATGAAAACCACGTGTTGGCGCTGTCCTAGCACATTGCGCTTTTAAATCAATCAGAGAAAGTTGTGACTTTGCTGCTGCAATTTCTTCTTTTTTATAAATTTCAATTTTTTTGAGAATGTCACTCATTAAATAATTTTCCCGATACTGTAACAAGATCGTTTAATTTTTGTGCTGCGCTCCCATCTGCAATCAGCTTTTGGGCTAAGGCGACGCCAGCTTCCATAGTTTCTGCTTTACCAGCAACAAAAAGGGCAATACCTGAATTAAGCGCAACAATATCTGCATAAGCACTTGGTGTGCCGCTAAGAACATCGCGCAAGGCAATTGCATTTTCTGCTGCTTTGCCACCTTTGAGGGCTTCGATAGTAACGCGTTTTAGGCCAAAATCTTCAGGTTTTAAAATACCCTCACTAACCTTGCCATCAATAAGAAGGGCGTAGCTTGTTTCATCTGTTGTAGTAATTTCATCAAGTCCATCATGACCATGCACAACAATTGCTCTTTTTGCTCCCAGCGCATTTAAAACATCGCAAACAGGACGAACAAGTTCCTTTGCGTAAACGCCAACAAGCATATGCTCAACGCCCGCTGGATTAGAGAGAGGGCCAAGCATGTTGAAAATTGTTCTTGTTCCCATTTCCATGCGTGCAGGCCCCACATGGCGCATCGCGCTGTGGTGATTGGGTGCAAACATAAAACCAATACCAGCCTGAGCTATACAAGGTCCAATTTTTTCTACAGGTAAATCAAGTTTTAGACCAAGCTCTGATAAAACATCCGCTGCCCCTGACTGAGAAGAAAGCGCCTTGTTGCCATGTTTTGCAACGGGTATATCAGCTGCGGCGATAACAAAAGCAGAGCATGTAGAAATATTATAGGTGCCTATACCATCACCGCCAGTACCAACAATATCAAAGGCATTTTTGGGTGCAGCTACGCGTGCCATACGTTCTCGCATGATTTCAACAGCGGCAACAACTTCTTCTAGCTGTTCTCCTCTAACGCGCAGCCCCATCAAAAAAGCAGCGATTTGCGCATGGGTTGCTTGCCCATCCATAATGATAGAGAAAGCCTCTTTGGCTTCCTCTCGAGATAGGGTTTTACCTTGAGCAATCTCATTAATATAAGGTTTGAGACGATCCATCTTTATATCCTTTATATTGTAATCTGAGCATTTTTGAAGAAATTGCGCATCATTTGCATGCCATATTCAGACGCTATGCTTTCTGGGTGAAATTGAACGCCATAAATAGGATATTCTTTATGGGCTACTGCCATGATGATTCCATCTTTTGTCGCTGCTGTTACTTCGAAACAATCTGGCAGGCTTGCCTGTTCAGCAATTAAAGAGTGATAGCGCGTTGCTGTAAATTTCTCAGGAATATCTGCAAACATAGCATGGCCATAATGATATATATCATTTGTCTTGCCATGACAAAGCTGTTGAGCGCGAATAATTGTACCGCCAAAGCTTTGAGCAATTGTTTGATGCCCCAAACAAACGCCAAATAATGGCACCTTGTCGCCCAATTGACCAACAATGTCTAAGCAAATACCCGCATCATCGGGGTCGCAAGGCCCTGGTGATAAAATAATTGCCTCTGGTTTTTTTGCCTCTAATGCTTCAATACTGATTTTGTCATTTCTTATAACCTCAACTTCGACATCAATATCGCCAAGAAGATGCACAAGGTTATAAGTAAAACTGTCATAATTATCGATAAGAACGATCATATTAATCCCATATATTCAAATGGATGGCTTATCCATTATGACCTTTATCATTCATTTCTTCATAGCGGTGAGCGTCTTTTGCAGCGGCAAAAAGCGCGCGTGATTTATTTTCACATTCTTCATACTCAAGCTCGGCAACACTATCAGCGACAATGCCTGCTCCTGCTTGAACATATAATGTTTTATCTTTCACTACAGCCGTACGTAAAGCAATACATGTATCCATAGAGCCATCTGCAGAAAAATAGCCAATACAGCCAGCATAAACACCGCGCTTACTTTGCTCTAATTCTGAAATAATCTCCATTGCTCGAATTTTTGGAGCGCCAGAAACAGTGCCTGCTGGAAAGCCTGCCATCAAAGCGGTGATTGCGGATATATTTTTCTTAATTTTACCAACAACATTAGAGACAATATGCATGACATGGCTATAGCGTTCAATAAAAAACTGATCTGTAACATGAACGCTTTTTAATTCACTTACGCGTCCAACATCATTACGCCCAAGGTCAAGCAGCATTAAATGCTCTGCACACTCTTTTGGATCATTAAGCAGCTCAGTTGCCAGCGCCTCATCTTCTTCACGATTTTCTCCTCGCTTGCGCGTCCCTGCAATCGGGCGAATAGTGACATGCTCATCTTGCAATTTTACCAATATTTCAGGACTTGATCCTACAACTGAAAAATCTTTGAAGCCGAGATAGAAGAGATAAGGAGAGGGGTTTGTCCGCCTCAAAGAGCGATAAAGCGAAAAAGGTGCATAAGGAAAGGGGGTTGAAAAACGTAATGATAGAACAACTTGGAAAATATCCCCTGCAGCAATATAGTTTTTTGCCGCATAAACCATATCTAAATAGCGTTGTTTTGATGTTTTTGACACTGGTTTAATATCTGGTGTAATTTGAGTAGTATTTTGAGCGCCGAGCAAAGGCTTATTCAAGTTTTCAATTGTTTCCTCAAGTCTTAAGGTAGCAGCTTCGTAGGCTGCTTTTGCTGACATGCCTTCTTGTATTCGAGCAGGCGTAACCAATGTAACTTCATTTTTCACACTATCGATGACAAGAATTTGTGTCGGGCGAATAAGGCGTATGTCAGGCAGTTGCAATTCATCATAAGAAGGAACTGGCAACTCTTCAACAAGAGCAATTGTTTCATAGCCTAAATAGCCATAGATGCCAGCAGACATAGGAGGTAAGTCTTCATGGACATCAAGCTTACTTTCCTCTAGTAAGGCTTCAATTGCCGCTAGTGTTGGTAATTCAACATCCGTAAAATCTTCCAAATCTGTCAAAGCATGGCGATTAATTTTTGCCTTATTGCCATTTGCTTCAAAAATTAGATCAGGATTAAGACCGATAATAGAATAACGGCCGCGCGTTTCCCCACCTTCTACCGATTCGAGTAAAAAATTATTGGGCTTGTCGCCAGCTACCTTCAAATAAGCTGATACAGGTGTATCAAGATCTGCAATTATCTTTGCCCAGACAAGTTGATTTCCCCCCCGTTCATAAGCGTTTTGAAACTCAGAATAAGAGGGGCTTATCAACATTTTCTACTCTCTTTAGTTCTTTGAAAATTACATACCACCGCCATAATGGCCGCCACCTTGCTGCTGAGGCGCAATTGCATAGGAAATAGCAGTTTCATTTATAGATGTGCCTTTACGGTTTTGATAGCTTTGAACAATCGTTTCAGCCATCATGTTGGAAAGAATATCCTGTCCATATTGTTCGATAGTAAGCGCAACCTGTGCTTTGTTATGCTCACCAATTTTAGCAATAACGCGTTCTTGTCCATTTGGTGTTGGCGCAACAAAATAATTTCCTGGAGCATCACCAAAAGCTGCTGCAATTGCTGAACGCGATACTTTGCCTTCTGCAGGTGAAATGCGTGTTAGTTCAGGAGATGTTGTAATGATAAAGCCATTTTCACCAGCAATATCAGTGAGTGTTACACTCTCATCAGAAAGTGATTTTAATAATGTCTCGGCTTTTTCTTGTAAATCTTCAATACGCTGTTCTAATTTCCAAGCTGAAGCTGCCTCTTCTTTAACTTCGTCAAGACCTCTATCACGTTCTTCTTCAATTTCTAAGACTTCAATAAAAGCAATGCCGCCATCAACAAGATCAATAGTATCTGCTTCATCACCAATATCAAGTTGGAAAGACATAGTAACGGCGTTTGGGCTTTCAGGGATCTTTACGCGCTCTTCGCTGCCTTTGATATTTAGTGATTGGTCAAAAAGAGCGGTTTGTTCATAGTCTAGATCCAGCTCTTGTGCAGCTTCTTCTAAATCACGACCGCTTGCAACAATATCGTCAATTTCACGAAATATTTGCGTCATTGTTTGTTGACGTACGCGCTCTGTTTTTATCTGCTCTATAATATCATCTTTAACATCATCAAAGCTTGGAGTCGTGGGTGGCGTAATTTTTGTAAGGGTTTGCACAATGAAAGCACCGTCTTCTTCTAAAATATCAGAAGGAGCATTGAGTTGAGCATCAAAAAATCTTTCTGCATCATCACCAAAAGATGTTTTTTCACCTGCGAGAAGGGTGATTTTATCCTTAAACTCTTCTAAAGCACTTGCAGGATCTTTGTTTATTGCTGCTTTAAAGAGAACAGCGGCAATTTTATTATCAAAACGGGCTTCGGATATTTCCCTTGCTTCTTCTGTTTCAAAAGCTTCTTTGTTATTGTCATAAATTTGCTGCGCATCTGTATCACTAACAATAGTTTTATCCATAGCCGTTTGAAGATCAATATTGATAAAGCCAATTTTCCTATATTCAGGCAATCTATATTGTGATGCAACGGTCGCAAAATAGGATGCTAGTGTTTGATCATCAGGGTCTGCAACTTCTTCAACAAATTCGAGCGGTAGAGTGATATATTCAATAGAACGGCTATCTAAGCGATAGGCTGTTTCGATGTCGATGAAGTTTTTTGAGGGCTCAATATTATTCAATGCTGCTGCTATCAGCTGCATGCCGCCTAATCTTTCTCTTTCTAAGCGGAAATATTCTTTTTGCGTAAGGCCATTCATTTGTAGTGCTTGTTGGAATGAGGCTTGATCAAAACGTCCATCAAAGCGCGTTAATGTGCCACCTTCTACCAATCTTTCTGCAATATAGCGATCTGAAGCACCAAGAGTAAAATCTTCAGCAATTGATGCAAGAGATTTTTCAGTTAATAGATCACGGACAGCTTGTCGATCTAAGCCAAAAGCGAGTGCTTGATCTCTTGTGATCTGTGTTCCAAATTGTTGAGAAAACTGATTAGTGCTGGCATTAAAGCGGCGTATAAATTCCATCGTTGAAACATCTTTTCCACCAACGGAAGCAACTGTACTGGCTTGGCGGTTACTAAAAATGTCTCCAATGCCAAAAATCGCAAAACTTAAAACAAGAAGACCAATAATAATGGCTGCAATAAAACCGCTCATTGTTCGGCGCATGGCTGTTAGCATTTGGAAAGCTCCGCATATATATAATAATTTTATTCTTTAATGTGACTGATTAAAAGAAACCTTAAAAGAGGTAAAGGAACATCAGAATAGATGCAAGTTAATATCGCTAAAAAAAATGTTATCAAAGAGACATTTTTGTAAAAATATCACACCATGCTTCGCTAGTTTGAGCACCAGGCAAGGCATATTCATTATTTATAATGAAATAAGGCACTCCTTGCACACTAATCTGAGCGTTGCTTTTAAGGAGATATTCTATATGCTGCCTATCTTTATTAGAGGCAAGGTCACCTTTTATATTATCGTTATTAATTCCTGCTTCATGATAAGCAGCTTCTAATATTGCATGTTGACTTATATCCTGTCCTTCGATGAAGAAATATCGAAATAAAATTTCTACCAATGCATGCTGCTTATTTTGTAAACTTGCCCAATGAATAAGGCGATGAGCATTGAATGTATTGGGCGATTTTTTGATGGCATCAAAATTAAAATCAAGGCCAGCTTCTTTGCCTGCTAAATTTATCTTTGTATAGATTTGTTGCGCGCGCTGCCTGCTGCCAAATTTACTATCTAAATAAAGCTGACGATCTATCCCTTGGTCAGGGATATCAGGGGCAAGTTGAAAAGGAAGCCAGTGAATATCATGCTTAATTAACGGGATTCTTTCGATTGCTTTATCAAGCTGTTTTTTTCCAATATAGCGCCATGGGCACATTATATCTGAAATTATTTTTATATTTATCATTTGATAAAGCCAAATTTCACTTTTTGTCTTTAAATAGGCGACCAAACAACCAAACGGGCACGACAATGATAGCGCCTAGCAGAACATATTGTCCTAATTGCTTTACAGCATCCCATCCTCGCTCCCAAAAATTTTCAAAGAAATTTATGAAGCTAGTTATTAGATCAGCAGGATGCCAGCCTAAAAAAGATAAAACAGCCCCAACGATTAAAGACATAACAACAAGTCTTGTAATGACTTGAGCGGGCGGGCCACCAAAGAAAGAAGTTAGAAAATTCATAGTTTATCTTTCTATATTCTAGGCTCAGGGCCTATTTAATATTTTTAGTTCAAACAGAATTGAACAAAATTAATAGATCCTGAGCCTAAG
>WTKA01000101.1 GCA_011524605.1 Hyphomicrobiales bacterium
ATCTGCTGCTTGTGTTGCTGATACAGCTGTGGAAGCAAGAAGAGCTCCAGCTGCAACCATCGATAATTTACTTTTAAACATTTACATTTCCTTTCAAGCCTGGTCGATATGTTTTTTTAAATCTATATTCAGTGCGCGACCGATACACTGAACGAATAGAATAGATATTATTTTATTTCACAACCCGTGGCATAAGCATGACAGGCATGAATTAAAGCATCAAGACTGTCAAAAATATGAGATTGCGGTGTTATTTTCTCTGATAAAAGCGAAAACTCAGAACAGCAAATCATCACAATGTCTGCCCCTTGCTTGATCAATTTTTCAGTTATTTTCGAAAGTTCTTTAGCAATAGCCTCATCAGGCCCTTGTTTTTTAATGCGCTCAATAAGGGCTCTTAAAGTCGTTTCATCATCATAATAAACGGGGCTTAGCTGTTTTTCTTTTAAGGCCTTGTCATAAACACCCGCAATTCTAAGGGCGGGGGAACCTAACAAGCCAACAGACCCATTTGCACCAACTTTACTTAGAGCATGTTCAGAAGCAAGATCGACCATATTTATAAACGGAATATCGACAGATTTTGCGATTGATTTTGAATAATAATGAGCTGTGTTGCAAGGCATCGCTAATGCTTGCGCGCCAAATTTTTGCAAGCCTTGCGCCATAGCAACAAGCGTGTCTGTTGGATCTTCACCATCACCATCAATAATAGCTTTAATGCGTGAAGGGATTTGTGGGTTATTATCAATAATAAGAGGGATATGATCGCTATCATCTTGAGCTGAGATGGATTGAATTATTTTTTGCATGAATAATACAGTCGCTTCAGGCCCCATACCGCCTAAAACACCAATTTTCTTTAAAATCTTATGATCCTCTTGATCGGCCATTATGCATTCTCCATAACTATGGATTGTGCGCAATGGGTAATAATTTGGGCGATATGTTCGCAATCTTCAATAGAAAAACTAAGCGGTATGCGCATGTCAAAAAGCGTTGACAAAATTTCATCTGTTTTGGGCAAGCTTTGCGGCTCTAAATACTGCCAACTTGAATATTTTGATGTGAAGCCAACGGGATTATCATCCCCAAACCATTTCAACTCTACACCAAGGCCTGCAGTCTGTTTAAGAAAATTTAGAACATTTTCTCTGCTAAAAGTAGGAATATTAAATTGTATGGAACTGCCCACATAAAATTCTTGATCAGGTCGAGAAGAATATTTGACAATAGATGACTGCTCTAAATGCTGAGCAATACGCTCATATCTATTATTCCACCTTATAATATTTTTATATAATTCTTCAAGTTGAGGCAGTAAAATAGCTGCTCTCAAATTATCCATACGACCGGACATATTAGGAGCTTCAAGCTTAACCTCATTAAAATATTCAATATCAGGGGCTGCTGCATGGCGATCAAAAAGCATGTAAGACCCTGATAGGAGTATCGCTTTTGCCATAAATTCTGGATCATCGGAGGTTAATAGCCCCCCTTCACCTGAATTCATATGCTTATAGGTTTGGGTCGAAAAACAGCCCGCAAGACCAAAATTACCGCTTTTCTTCCCAATCCATTCAGCGCCCATAGTGTGGGCGCAATCTTCTATCAAAATCAAATCATGCTCTTCGCAAATACGTGTAATCTCCGTCATATCGCTTAAATGACCGCGCATATTTGATAATAATAATGCACGCGCCCCTTGCTTTGCTTTTTCTTGCAAATCATCAAGATCAATTGTCAAGCCATCAGTTACTTCAACCAAAATAGCTTTTGCATGAACAGCAGCAATCGCGCCAGGAACAGGTGCTAAGGTAAATCCATTTGTTAACACATGATCCCCCGGCTTAATCCCCGCTGCGCGCATCGCCAAAGACATGGCATAGCCGCCTGAAGAACAAGCAAGACAGTAGCGCGCGCCTTGGAAATGCGCATAAGCAACTTCGAGCTCTGAAGTAAGGCTTATTTCATTAGCAAGCGTATTATACCGATGCAGACGCCCTGAATTCAATACATTAACAGCCATATCAATCGCTGCCTTTGGTATTGGCTCTTGTTGAGTGAATTGACCTTTAAAGGGCTTCATGCGAAACGTCCTTATTCAGCTGCTATTTGTAAAGCTGATTTATCAAAGTCAAAAGCTTTAGTATATCCAAATAAAGCAGCTGACCCGCCTGTATGCAAGAAGATTATATTTTCATCTTCTTTAAAATAGCCTTTTCTAATAAGATCAATCAGGCCTGCACCGCCCTTAGCTGAATACACCGGATCAAGCAAAATCCCTTCATATTGTGCAAATAGTTCAATCGCCTCGATACATCCTTCCGTAGGAATACCATAGCCTTCGCCAACATAGTCTGTGTTTGCCACAACATCTTCACGCTCAACAACGCCAGGGCAGCCTAATTTTTCAGCCGTTGCAAGCGCTAATTTATACACATTTTCTTCTTGCTTTGGTTTTGGTGCGCGGACGCCAATCCCTAAAAGCGGAATATTAGCATTAATCGCCTTTAAACCAACAACAAGACCCGCTTGCGTGCCAGCGCTGCCTGTTGCGTGAACAAGTTTATCAATTTTAAGCCCCATAGCATTAGATTGATTGACAAGCTCCATTGCAGCATTTGCATATCCCAAAGCACCCGTTGCATTTGAGCCTCCGCCTGGAATTGTGTAAACTGTGCGACCTTCTTTACGAAATTCTTCTGCAACTTTTTCCATTTCAGCATTCATATCTAAGCCGCCAGCTCGTTTTTCAGCTGTTGCACCATGTAAGAAATCAAGAAGAACATTGCCATTATAATTGTAATCTTCTTCTTTAGAGGCTGTTCTATCTTCTAATAAAATATGGCAATCCATACCAAGGCGCGCAGCAAAGGCTGCGGTTTGGCGCGCATGATTTGACTGGGTTGCACCTTGCGTAATAACAAGATCTGCGCCCATTTCTTTAGCTTCAGCCATTAAAAATTCAAGCTTACGGGTTTTATTGCCCCCTGTTGATAAACCTGTACAATCATCACGCTTAATCCAAATTCTAGGACCTCCAAGAAGTTCAGACAACCGATCCATAGGCTCTAATGGTGTAGGTAAGTGTGCAATGGCGATTCTGGGAAAACGTGAAAAATGCATTTTATCTCTCTTTACTTTGAATTTTCATTATGGTTGCACGGGCTAAAATCATTTACAATTGCAATTTTCGAGTTATATTATGCAAAAAATGCATAATGATAGGATATTGCATGAAACAAGACTGGCTCGAAGATTTAATCGCTTTACTAGACACAGGCTCGTTAATCAATGCTGCACTCGCTAGAAATATTTCCCAATCTGCTTTTTCAAGGCGCATACAGTCCATAGAAGTTGAAATTGGCGCTGAATTAATTGACCGCAGCTCTAAGCCAATTGCGCCCAGCCGTATTTTATTGTCCCATGAACAAAAAATAAGACAGCTTTCCTTTCAGCAAAAGCATTTACTAAAACAAATGAAGATTGAATCGCAAACGGGGTCAAAACAAATCGTTGTTGCTGCACAACATGCCATTTCCACCTCCCTAGGTGAGTATATTATTAACGCCATCTCTATTAAAGAAAGTAAAGCACATGTAAGGCTAAGATCTGCGAACTATGCTGAATGCTCTATTTTACTGCTAACAGAACAAGCCGATCTAGGTCTCATCTATAAGACGCATCATGAAATTTCTAAAAATCATGAATTTCTTGATGAAACAATTATCTCACAAGATCAATTTATCCCGGTTTTTTCTAAGCATCTTGCCCAGGATTTGATAGAGGGGCCTCAAAAGAAAGATCTTAACGTCATTAGCTATCCAACAGACACTTTTTTTGGCGCGCAATTTAATCGATATATTTTACCTAATTTAGAGACTAAATATAATATTATTACGATTGTCGAAACGGCCCTCTCCCCCGCAGCTTTAGAATTTGCTTCTGCCTCTGTGGGGGTTGCTTGGGTACCCAAAGCCTTAGCACAAAAAGGGTTAGATGATGGCAATATCATTGATTTAAGCGCTGATTTAGGCAAGCTCGGTTTAAATATAGTCGCACAACGCCATTTTAATAAAAGAAAAGTCATTGATAATCAAATATGGTCAAAACTAAGTTTTGAAACGAAATAACAGCTTACGCTACGACCTAGTCTCAGGGCATTAACTTTTTCTTATTCGACTATAAGATTTAAAAAGTAATATTAATTATTCTAGGTTTTACAGCAAAAAGGTGTGACATATGGGACTATGTATTAGTAAATCTGGATCACAATATGATACTGGAGCTATAAATCAATATGATGCTCAATTGAATAACCAAAACAACAAAATGGATTTTCAGCCAAGTGAAGATCCAAATACTAAGAAGCTTTCCCATTATAAAAAAGATTTTGATCCAGAACCAAAAGTGATTTTTGATGATCAAACCAATCGTGACTTAAGTCGAAGTGCAGACCAAATTAGATTTGATCATTTTGCAAACGCTATTTCAGAAATTGGCGGTAATGCTAACACATTTTTAAGGCCTAATAAAGAAGTGGCTGGAATATGCCTAGGATTGACTTTATCACTTTTAAAAGGCGAATTAGAAAGTGAGAACCTCAATTTTGAGGATTATTTGCCATCAAAAACGACCGGCACCAAGGCACAAGAAAGAAATCTACTTTTAACTGATATTTTAAACAAAGTAGGTGATCGTGGTACAAATGCTGGCGCATGTATAGCTGGTGAAATGGGGTTGGAATATACTAATTCCTCTTCGCAAATTCATTTGGACCCTCAAACATTAATAAGCGAGCTTACTCAGCAAAGCGTCGAAAAATATAAAGCAGAGAGCAGAGGTGAACCTACCGACGAGCTTGATTTATCTCCAAAAGCCTTTTTGCTCGAACAACAAATTAGATGCACAGATGGCCGCTCTGCTAACGCCAGTCATGCTATTGGTGTTATTTATGACCCTGCCTCTGAGGAAATGAAAGTTTTTGATAGCAATCGCGGCTATACATCTTTTGATGCACATGAAGATAATGAAGAATTGCAAGAAACATTAATGCGCCGAAACAAAGATGTAAAAAATCTTAAAGTGACAAGTGTATTAGCAAGAGAAGTTACTTTATCTCAACCAGAAGCTAGCCCATATGCCGATGTATTAGATAGGTTCTTAGGGGCAGCTGAATTTAGCCCCTTATTCTCTCCACGCCAGAAACCATCGGATACTCCTGATGCTGAAGAGAAAACGGATAATAATGATGTGATATAGCAGCTTCATTTTATTAATCTTAAACCATTAGGCTAAGTCCTGTTACTCTACAAAATCATTGGTTTTGAAAAAATCTAATGCTTTAATTGACGCCGCATTTTCGCTATTTGCATATAGCCAGATTTTTAGTTCAACGGAACCATAAGCCTCGCTTAGATTTATTATTTCTCCTGAGCCTAATTCGCGATGCACCATACTAAAGGGCAACCAAGAAACACCTAGCCCATTCAAAACCATTTCTTTAATCCCGACAGAATATGCCGTTTGACAAAAAGGATTGATGGTTGTTGATTTCGTCGCAAAATTACACCTTTCTTGAGTTAGGATTTCACCAAAATAGCTATGCTCTGGATAAACAATAATCGGCATATCTTCGTCTGCTCGCAGGTCAGCACTGAGTTTAAATCTCAATTTACCGCCAACAACAGGGATCAATCGATCTT
The DNA here is from genome assembly GCA_011524605.1 of Hyphomicrobiales bacterium. GTDB lineage: Bacteria > Pseudomonadota > Alphaproteobacteria > Rhizobiales > WTKA01 > WTKA01. Next base: position 5,709 of record WTKA01000101.1, read on the forward strand.
TACCCCAGAGATATTTTTGAACAGAACTATCAAAAAGCAAGGGCGTGAATAATGAATGTTCATAGCATAAAAGCATATTCACATCACCGCGCAAAAACATGGATACGCATTCGGCTCTGTTGGCTGCCCGCAATCGATAAGTCAAATTAGCAAATTTAGATTGGGTTATCTCTGCTAAGTCGGGAAAAATTGAAAACATTAAAGAATGCTGCGTTGTAATCGTTACATGGGCTTGTTCAGATTTAAAATTACGGATTTTTTGTTTTAATTCATTCACTCTCATGACAAGAGATTTAATTTCATCTTCATTCGCGATTAAGGATGGCGCTAATTCTATTCTATTGGCTTTTCTTTCTAAAAGCGTGACCCCCACCCAATGTTCAAATGATTTTATGCGACGGGAAAAGGCGGGCTGGGTCACATTTCGCCGCGCCGCTGCCCGACTTAAATTGCGCTCATCAAGCAATGTCAAAACATCATCTAACCAGCGAAAATCCATGACAACCTCATCTCTCCCATACTAAAAGTATGGCTAGGCTAACATTTTAGCATTTTTCAATCAATATTATTTCATTAATAGTTAGAAAAACTTTGACTAAACCAGCATTGAAATTTGTAAAGCCAGCAAATGATCCTGTTCACCATTGCTATATTTTCATTGGATTAGCGTGATAGCTAATAGCAAATTCAATTAAAGATTAGAGAAAAGACTTTTTCAAAAATTCAAACCATGGGTAATGATAGAGCTAAAGCCTGTTCCCCTTAAAAATCAACCATTAAAAACGAGCAGTGCTTACTGATGCTTTCATCATTAAATAATTAGGCTTAATATGTATTCCTCTCTTATCAACTTGAAAAACTATCATCGAGGCTTGTTAATTTGTATAACCGTAGCCATCTGTTCTAGTTTTCTGTCAGAACATTATGGCGCACCCATTATGCTATTTGCCTTACTGCTCGGCATGGCCTTTCACTTTCTTTATGAAGATGAAAGATGCAGTCAGGGCATTGACTTTGCGGCAAAGAAATTGCTTCGTATCGGGGTTGCCCTTCTTGGTTTCAGGATCAGCATCTCTGATGTTACAGATCAAAGCTTTAATTCAGTCATCGCTATTCTTGCTCTTGTCGCAATAACGATCATTAGCGGTCTTTTACTAGCCCCTGTTTTAAAACTTAATAAACAGCTTGGATTGTTAACTGGCAGCGCCGTCGCCATATGCGGCGCTTCAGCTGCGCTTGCTATTGCCGCTGTCATGCCCAAGCGCGAAGGGCTTGAAGAAGATACATTATTCACTGTTATTGCCGTAACGACCCTCTCAACAATTGCAATGGTTTTCTACCCCATAATATTTTCTCTGCTTGGATTTAGCGAAACTCAATCAGGTTTTTTACTCGGCGCAACAATTCATGACGTTGCACAAGTTGTTGGCGCAGGCTATTCACTAGGCGAAAATGCCGGCGATATTGCGACCCTCACTAAATTCCAACGTATATTGCTTCTACCCCTTGTTATATTAGTTTTTTCAGTTTCATTCCGAAATTGTAAAACAAGCCAATCAGGCTTACCGTTATTTGTTATCATGTTCATCATATTTGTCTTGATAAATTCATCCGCAGTGATACCAAGCTCTATTGTGAATATATTGATTGAAGCAAGTCGATGGTTCCTCATTATTGCAATCTCAGCTTTGGGCATGAAGACATCCCTTGGCCATATGCTTAAATTGGGGAGTAAACATATTATTATCGTTTGCTTACAAACATTATTACTGCTGTTTGCAGCTATTGGACTTATTTATATTATCTAAAATATGGAGATTACATTCAAATGACAATAGAAACAATTATCGCTGAAGGCGCGCCCCCTGCCATTGGACCTTATAGCCATGCGGCATCGGCTAACGGCATGCTCTATGTTTCAGGCTGTTTAGCTATGGACAAAGAAGCGAATTTTGTGGGCGGCGATGCGACAGAGCAAGCAACCCTTGTGCTTTCTAATCTAGAAACTGTTTTAAAGGGCAGCGGCAGCGCAAAGTCTAACGTTGTTAAAGTCGTTATATTTCTAGAAGATATGAAAGACTTTGCAGATGTAAACAAAGTATATGCCAGTTTTTTTGGCGATCATAAGCCCGCCCGCTCTTGTGTTGCTGTTGCGCAACTGCCTTTAGGCGCAAAGGTGGAAATTGAAGCTATTGCCGCGCTTTAACATTTTTTCATGAAGGCTGCTTTTCGAAACAAGAGCAGCTTTCATTTTGCTTAATCTTTAATAATGATAACGACATTGAACAATAAGCAAGCGATCATCTTCAATGCGATAAACAAGATGATGCTCACAATTGATACGCTGCAACCACCATTGAGATAAAGAGCCTTTCAATGGCTCTGGCTTCCCTATCCCCTCAAAAGGGGTTCTACTACATTCCTTGATTAAAGCATTAAAGCGCGCAAGCAATTTTTATCATGCTTTTGCCAGTATAAATAACCAGCCTAAGCTTATTCATGGAATATAATTTTCACTCTATTAAAGCCTTTTCTTCACCCTCACCAGCATCTATGGCCTCTACAGCCTCAAGAGTTTTCACAACAAACCCCACATTATTACGTACGCTATTTCAACTCTTTTCAATTTTTGCGAGGGTAAGCGCTCAATATAAAAAATAGGGCTACTATTCACCAAAACAGTTTTAGATATTTAAGCTTTCAATTATGTTACATAAATATTAAGCAGTAGGCTAAGGTTGAGTGAAACCTAACAATCAACGCAGAATATGTGGTGATTACTATGTGTATTCATAATAAATGCCTTGTTAAGAACATATTCATGTGGCACATCACCTAATATAATGTCGTAGCAGCCTATTATTTGCATTATTAATAGAACAATAGTTGCGCTGAAAATACTATCGAATCAATTATTTGAATGAAAAACACAAAAAAATGTTTGCATCTCACAAAAAAATGAAAAAAATTTATATAATTTGCAATTTACAAGTGCGCACCACACCCGCAACTATTGGTAGCTAATTTAAACTTTTAGTGATCCTAATACTTTTTGCCTATAAAGGCTTCATATTCCCATTTTACAGCTATATTCGCCTTTGAGGAGAATAGGTAACCATGCAAGTATAGGATCTACCCTTATTATACTAATGAATAATAGGTTAATTCAGCGCGGTGAATACAACTCGCAAACTAATCCCTTAGAAATATGAAAATTTGACACTTTAATTCACTAAGCAGCCAAATGAAATGCATTGAAAAACATTACTATTTTCACGTGCCTTTCTCATATTCCCCCTAAAATAGTTAGTTAAAAATATTAGATTGTATAATACTTTAGTATAATTGATTTCCCTTGCGTAAACCAACACGCTGATGGTGGGAATTTTGCTCAACAACTGCAAATTACCCAATTAAATTAAATAGTTAAAAGAATTAAATCAGATGGTAATGGAGAGGCCTTATGTTTAATAAATTAAAAAAAGTTGCGTCGTTAGCTGCATTAGCAGCAGCAATGTTTACAGGTGAAATGCTCACAGCTAACACAGCGAGTGCCCAACCAGGTTCAAGGGTATGCGTTTCACATCAAGGCGGTGGTGATTACATCGCAGAAATCAGATCCAATTGGGATTGCGGTAAAATGTGGTGGATTCGCACCTCTAGCACTGCTGGCACATTTAGAAGAAGTAAATATACTTGCGAACAAGTTGGTAGACATCACTCAACTCATTCATTTGGTCGCAGTGATGATGATATTTGTGATGGCATGTCCCGTGCTTCAGTGACTAGCAGTATTTACCACCAAGACTTGGCTATCAATGGATATGATTGGGGTTATATCAATCAGATTTGCCCAGATATTGCAAATTGGTCTCAAATGATGAGTTGCTCCAACCAAATGTCAAATTTTAAACAAATAAAGCGAAATATGTATACTCGCAAAAATGGCGATAGATGGAATCCACCGAACAGAGGCTGCTCTACTACTTATTGTTTCAATTGGTAATATAAGTATACACACAGCCACTAGCAGAATACTCTGCTAGTGGCATCAAAGATTATCAATGTTTAACAGAGTAAAAGTTAATGGAGTGCCCAAATGCATTTTAACAGATTTTCTTTCCTTAAAATTGCTTTGATCTTTATATCAAGCCATAGCTTTGCAAGTGATGTTGAAGTAGCAAAGGAAGCTACAACTAAAAACGGGATAGTAAGTTGTCCTCTTAATCCGGACAATTCCGGTTTGCAGATTGATTTTAACAGTTGCGAGCCGAATATTTTTGAAACTTGTGGCATAAAAGCGCCAAATGAACTTTACATAAAGCGTGCCTTGGACGACAAATTCACGCAAATGGAAGATAAATTATTATCAACCATGATAGCTGCCTATGAGAAAGAGAATAATCTTATATTAAAGTCTGACAAACAAGATGCAGCAGAAACAGACGATGATTATAAATTTAATCCGTCTGACTACCATATTCCAAAACCTGAAGATGGCTTACCCGAAGCTTTAAGACAAAAATATAATGAAGCGAGAGACGAGCTTATGGAAAAATTTATTCAGGATTTTGTTTCAAAAAACTTTTGGTATGACTATTTTCCTGTAAAAGGATCAGAATATTCCTATACCTTTTTCGGTTCATCTAATGACCAAAAAATTGGGCAACCTCTTTTCATAGCCGCAGATACTAGCATCAACTTTAGGGTTGATTGCAAGCCCAATGTAGAAGACTATAAAAACTAGATAAAATTTAATAGGTTCTAAGCCTAATTGACAGCCCCCTTTTAGGGGGCTTCTGTTATTTTGGCTTTGCTCTATAAAAGGCGTGCTGTCAGACGGTGCTGTAAGACTAATTCTAACCGCTCTCTAAATGCCCTGCAAGTTTAAATTAAGCGAACATCAAGCTGCACAAATATTTTGCCAATCGGAAAGCGATTGATCACGAAGTTTTTTGAAATTTTGTCTAGTTTCAAGGTGACGTTGGTATGGCGAAACCATTTTAAAATGATCTCATTTTAAAATGAAAAGTTGAACGATAACAATAAGATATAGTCTAAGATTATCATCTAAAAAATTACTTAGACTATATTAGAAATGATTGTGAAATTGAGAATAAATTGAGGTGAATTTTTGTAGGGATCTCATACTTCGGAAGCGGTACATTGCACGTTCTCGCCTTCGGAAATGCACCTTCTCGTGGTTTGAAGTCAAACCACTGCCAGGCAGCGAGTGTGAATTCTCACACTGATTGTTTTGATATTGGCCTGTTTCATGATGTCCATTATAGCCAATTTCACGTAAAGCAGAAGAATATGAGCCCAATTTATCTGTTACAATTTCTTTTGACTTCCCGTATCTTTTCATTAATTTATTCAATATTTTCAATGCAGAACGGCGATCGCGCTTTTTCGTGACAACGCATTCCAAAACCGTTCCTTCATGATCAACAGCGCGCCAAAGGTAACATCTTTGACCATTTATTTTCACAAAGACTTCATCGATATCCCACCTCCACAGCAAGTATGAAGCTGGCCTACGCTTACGAATTTCTTTAGCAAAAATTGGTCCAAACCGGTTCCACCAAAATCGAATTGTTTCGTGACAAACATCAATCCCCACTGACTGGCAGGTAATTGCGAAGCAAATACCGAGAAGGGCGTTCATACAGAATATCTTCAACCTGACGCAAGCTAAGCGGA
>WTKA01000010.1 GCA_011524605.1 Hyphomicrobiales bacterium
ATTTAAAGAATTATCCATGACAATAGAACGCCCGAGCCTTCAAGAGATTGAAGCTGTATTAATGAATGCTTCCCACAATAATCTTATAGGAAAAAATGACGTTTCAGCAGTTTTTTTCTGTTATGATAATTTTACGGATAAAATCAATATATTAAAAAGCTCTTTCCCTAACAATAGCTTGCACACGATAGCAGTTAAAGCCTTACCTTTCCCAAAACTCTTATCCTATTTTAAGCAAGCAGGTCTTGGTGCAGAAGTTGCCTCCCTTGGAGAACTTGAAATTGCCTTATATGTAGGCTTTCCAGCTGAAAAAATTGTTTTTGATTCCCCCGCTAAAACCAAGCAAGAGCTATATTATGCCTTAAACCTTGGTTGCCATATTAATGCTGATAATTTTGATGAATTAGAGCGCATTGCAACATGGGTTCAAGAAGAAAATCTAGGCAAGCCGCCAAAAAACAATATTGGCCTTAGGATAAACCCTCAAATTGGTAAAGGCCGCATCTCTTCTACAGCTGTTGCGGATGAATATTCAAAATTTGGTATTCCTATAAAAGAATATGCAGATCAGATTATAAATTATTTTAAAAAATATGATTGGCTTGATTGTATGCATATGCATATAGGCTCTCAGGGCTGTGAAATTGACATGCTTGTCGAAGGCGCAAAAACAATTGATGGCCTTATTCAAAAGATAGAGGCCTCAGGGCATAAAAAAATCAAAAAAGTTGATATTGGCGGCGGTCTTCCTGCTTCTTACTATTTTGATGAAAAAATACTCTCTTTTGATCATTATGCAAAAGAGATTTTTCACGCGCTTCCCCATTGGCAAGCAGGCGAAAATGCCCCAAGCATTATCACTGAATTTGGTCGCCACCTCACAACAAATGCTGCATGGGCTATGAGCAATGTTGAATATGTGAAACCAAGCAAAGACATCTATACGGCAATTGGGCATTTGGGCGCGGATATGTTTTTGCGCAAATGCTATAGGTCAAGTGACTGGCATCATGAAATTTCTATTTTTTCGAAAAAAGATCAAAGCTTTATTCCATCAGGTGATGAAACGGTTGCTATAGGGGGGCCGCTTTGTTTTGCAGGAGACATTATAGGTAAAATTCAATTGGCCTACCCGCCGCAAGAAGATGATAAAATCATTATTCATGATGTTGGTGCCTATACGCTAAGCATGTGGTCTCGATATAATAGCCGCTTTATGCCTGCAATTTTTAGCTATGAACGGTCATCTTGTGAGACGAAACTGATTAAAGCAAAAGAAACAGCCAGCGATATATTATCCTTCTGGCAATAATCAATAAAATCATAATTTACTCTTTTGATTTCTATTCCACATTCTTAGGATCAGATATCGCTCTGAGATTTTAAAAATATAGTTTTTCTATTTTTTAAACTTCATTATTGACCTATCGCTACGGCTGTGAAAGGAATAGAGCAATTTTATTATCATATGAAGGGGCCTTTAAGTATGGTTCAAATTTCAGAACAGCTCAATTCCTATCGATCAGGGCCTGATGAAAACGGTTTTTTTGGTCAATTTGGCGGAAGATTTGTCGCTGAAACCCTAATGCCTCTTATCTTAGATCTACAAGATCATTATGAATTTGCAAAAAAAGATGCAAGCTTTAAGGCTGAGTTGGAGAATCTGCATAAACATTATGTAGGTCGCCCTTCTCCGATCTATTTTGCTGAACGTCTTACAGATCATCTTGGTGGCGCGAAAGTTTATTTTAAACGGGATGAGCTGAACCACACAGGCTCCCATAAAATCAACAATTGTCTTGGCCAAATCCTACTTGCTAAGCGCATGGGAAAAACGCGCATCATTGCTGAAACAGGTGCAGGTCAACATGGTGTTGCTGTTGCTACCGCAGCTGCTCGGTTTAATTTGCCCTGCACGGTTTTCATGGGCGCGACTGATGTTGAGCGCCAAAAACCTAATGTTTTCCGAATGAAGCTTCTAGGGGCTGATATTCGCCCTGTTACAGCCGGCGCAGGAACTTTAAAAGACGCTATGAATGAAGCCTTAAGGGATTGGGTTGCTCATGTTGATGATACATTTTACATCATTGGCACAGCTGCAGGCCCTCACCCTTATCCTGCAATGGTTCGTGATTTTCAATCAATCATCGGGCAAGAAGCTAAAGAACAAATGATGGAAGTAGAAGGCCGCTTACCAGACCATATAGTTGCTTGTATCGGCGGTGGGTCAAATGCTATTGGCTTATTCCACCCTTTCTTAGATGATCCTGAAGTCAATATCTATGGGGTAGAAGCGGGTGGTTATGGTGTTGAAACCCCTGACCACGCAGCCTCTTTAACAGGTGGTAATCCCGGTGTATTGCATGGCAATCGGACCTATTTATTACAAGATAATGACGGCCAAATCACTGAAGGCCATTCCATTTCAGCAGGGCTTGATTATCCTGGCATTGGGCCTGAACATGCTTTTCTGCATGAAAGCGGGCGGGTAAAATATGTCAACGCGACAGATAAAGAGGCTCTTGCAGCTTTCCAGCTTTGCACGCAGCTTGAAGGCATTATACCAGCTTTAGAACCAGCGCACGCCCTATCCTTTGTTGAGAAACTCGCAAAAGACCGTCCTAAAGATGAGATTATATTAATGAATTTATGTGGTCGTGGCGACAAGGATATTTTCTCCGTTGCAGAACATCTTGGCGTTGATATTTAAGCGATTAATCAGGAAAAAAATATGACAATTTCATTTACAACCCGCATAGATGAGCGCTTTACGGAGTGCAAAACATCTAACCGCGCCGCTTTAGTTGCTTTTATTACTGCAGGCGACCCTGATGTTGAAACCTCTTTACAGATTATGCACGGGCTTGTTGCTTCAGGCGCTGATATTATTGAGCTTGGCATGCCTTTTACTGACCCTATGGCTGATGGCCCTGCTATTCAAGCCTCAACGCTTAGGGCGTTAGCAAAGGGCCACACCATGAAAATGACATTGGATATGGTCTGTGAATTTAGAAAAACAGACCCTAAAACCCCAATCGTTCTTATGGGCTATTATAATCCAATTTTCATCTATGGCGTGGAAGCTTTTTTAACAGACGCAAAAAAGGCTGGCATAGATGGGCTTATCATTGTGGACCTGCCACCTGAAACAGATGATGAATTATGCATCCCGGCAATGAACCATGAAATTAATTTTATTCGTCTTGCAACGCCCACAACAGACGAAAAACGCCTGCCTACCGTGTTACAAAACACATCTGGCTTTGTTTATTATGTCTCAGTAGCAGGCATCACAGGGACGAAAAAGCCTGACATCACAAAAGTTGACCAAGCGGTACAAAATATTAAAGCACAAACACCATTACCTGTTGCTGTTGGTTTTGGCGTAAGAGAGAAGCAACAAGCTTTTGAAATAGCGCAAGTGGCTGATGGCGTTGTTGTTGGCTCTGCTCTTGTGGGGGCAATTGAACAATCGCTTGATAAAAATAATGCTGCAACGGAAAAAACCGTTGCGTCAGTAACCAAAATTATAAGTGATTTGAGAAGTGGTATTGAAGAAGCGGCACAAAACGCGTAAATAACTTCTAACTAGAATAATTTTCATCGTTTGGCTCTTCCAAACTCTGCTACCGTTATATTGCGGCTAAAAGGATTATAGTATCAATGAATTGGATTAACAACGTTGTTCGCCCAAAGATTAATGGCATTTTACGCAAGCGCGAAGCGCCTGATAATTTATGGATTAAATGCCCAGATACAGGCCAGCTCGTCTTTCATAAAGATCTTGAGACAAATGACTATGTTGTTCCGACAAGTGGCTACCATATGCGCATGCCAGCTAAGATTCGCTTAGAATCTATGTTTGACAATGGCGAATATGAGCTTGTTAAGACCCCTGAAATGCCTGTCGATCCTTTGAAGTTTAAAGACGAAAAGCGCTATGTGGATCGCATCAAAGATGCCAAAGCAAAAACAGGCATGGATGATGCCGTAATGACAGGCAAAGGTAAGTTAAATGACCTTGATGTCGTGATATCTGTACAAGACTTTTCTTTTTTAGGCGGTTCTTTAGGCATGGTAGCTGGTGAGTCTATCATAAAAGCAATGATGACAGCTGTTGAAGAAAAAAAGCCTTTTATTCTTTTTGCAGCATCAGGCGGCGCTCGCATGCAAGAGGGCATGCTTTCTTTAATGCAGATGCCTAGAACAACGGTTGCTGTCCAAGCATTGCGTGATAATGGTCTGCCCTATCTTGTTGTAATGACAAACCCCACAACAGGCGGCGTTACAGCATCTTATGCAATGCTTGGCGATATTCATATTGCAGAACCTGGCGCATTAATTGGGTTTGCAGGGCCACGTGTTATTGAACAAACTATTCGCCAAAAATTGCCATCAGGCTTCCAAAGGTCCGAATATTTAAAAGATCATGGTATGGTTGATATGGTTGTTCATCGCCATGATTTAAAAGAAACATTAAGCAAGCTCTGCCGCATGCTGACAAAATCTGAACAAATTGAATCTGCATTTTTTGGTAGCCATCTACTTAATCCACCAAAAAGTGAAAATAAATCATCTGAAATTTTAGATGCAGAAATCGTTTCTCCCGTTGATGAGCATATTGTTGAAGATCCTGATGCGAATATCATCACGATTGAGGGAGACAAGCAATAATGTCAGATGCAGGCGCCAAAGGAGCGGCATCATCTGATGCTATCTTAGATCGCCTGCTCTCTTTGCACCCCAAAATTATCGACCTCTCTTTAGATCGTATGCTAGACATATTAGAAAAGCTGGGTCATCCTGAGAAAAAATTACCGCCCGTCATTCATGTTGCTGGCACCAATGGCAAAGGTTCAACAATAGCATTTATGCGCTCCATTCTTGAAGCTGCTGGGCTACATGTTCATGTTTATACCTCTCCTCACCTTGTTAAATTCCATGAACGCATTCGCTTAGGCCATGAAAATGGCTCAGAAACCATCACGGAAATAGATTTAGCTAAAGCTCTTGAATATGTGGAACAAGTGAACAAAGGTGAGCCTATCACCTATTTTGAAATAACAACTGCTGCTGCCTTTCATCTTTTTGCAACCCATCCTGCGGATGTTTTATTACTTGAAGTTGGTTTAGGGGGGCGGCTTGATGCAACAAATGTGATTGAAGAGCCCTTAGCAACAGTGATAACACCTGTTTCCCTTGATCATATGCAATATCTTGGCGACACTATTGAAAAAATTGCTTTTGAAAAAGCGGGTATAATCAAAAACAATTGCCCTTGTGTTATAAGTCAACAAGAGAGCGGGGCTGAAGATATTATTTTGGAACAAGCTCATAAAAAAAATGCGGAAACACGTCTTTGTGGCATGAATTGGCAGACTTATCTTGAACATGGCCGCATGGTTTACCAAGATGAAGAGGGGCTTTTAGATCTTCCCTTACCGAGCCTAAAAGGTGACCATCAGATTTTAAATGCAGGCACAGCAATTGCAACTATACGCGCACAAAATAGATTCACCATATCCGATGCCGCTATTGAACAGGGGCTGATAACCGCCTCTTGGCCTGCAAGAATGCAAAAACTCTACCATGGCTCTTGGCTTGAATTATCGCAAAAAACAGACATAGAGTTTTGGCTTGATGGGGGGCACAACCCTGCAGCTGCTAAAATATTGAAACAAGAAATTCAAAAGCTTAACGCTCATAAAAATCTGCCATGCTATGCCATTTGCGGCATGCTTGATACTAAAGATAGTGAGACTTATTTTAAACATCTAAGCGATGATATCGATAAGCTAATCGGAGTTACAATTCCCAATCAAACGGCTTCACTTAACGCTATTGAAATTGAAAAAGTTGCAAAAACAGCTGGCATAGACAGTATAAGCGCATCATCGATAGAAGATGCGGTCGCAACCATTTCATCTTGGAAAAAGCCTTGTCGTCTCTTTTTTATTGGTTCCCTTTATTTTGCTGGTGAAGTATTAAGACAGGAAAACTTAATATATCACATCAATCGCTCAGCTTAACCAAAGCTTTGCTTGACTATATTTTTCTTGGAGTTTTCATATGAATAAAGCCTGTGTCATAGGTTATCCTATATCCCATTCTTTGTCGCCAGAACTTCATAATTATTGGCTTAACTTTTATAATATTAAAGGCTCCTATACCAAAGAAGCGATTGAACCAGAAAATCTAGGAAAATTTATTGACGATGTGAAACAAGGCAAATTTGTCGGTGGTAATGTAACAGTACCCCACAAAGAAGCCATCATACCTTTTATTGATGAGCCATGCCCAATTGTAAAAAGACTAGGTGCTGCTAATACAATTTGGTTGGAAGATGGAAAAATCCATGCGACCAACACTGATGGCTTTGGCTTTATGGCGCATCTGAAGGCAAGCGCAGATAGCTTTATCGCTAAAGAAACAAAAGCGTTAATCATAGGCTCTGGCGGCGCAGCAAAAGCCGTGATTGACAGCCTATGTGATGCTGGTGTCCCCAATATTATCATTGCAAATAGAAATGTTGATCGGGCAAAAGCAACGGCTGAGCATTTTTCTTCTCATTGGCCACAGACTAAAATTACCGCTCAAAATTTAGATATAGACGGCGATCAAATTGCTTGTTCTAACCTAATCGTTAATACCAGCGTGTTGGGAATGAAGGGCCAACCTACCTTAGATTTAGACATCTCTAGCGCACAAAAAAATACGATTATTTACGACTTAGTCTACAGCCCTTTAGAAACAAATCTTTTGTCCCAAGCCAAAAAGCATGGCTTAATCTGCATTGATGGCCTAGGCATGCTGCTCCATCAAGGCAGGCCTGGTTTTAAAATATGGTTTGATTTTTTTCCTGAAGTCAACAGCGAGCTGAAAGATAAAATCCTAATAAAATCAAATAAATAGCTGCAATACATAAAAATTGAACAAAATTTTCTTTAAATATAATATGAATTTTACTTGTATTTTATTTTAATCTAATTGTTTTAATTTAAGTAATAATAGCCAGTTTTATTTCAGAAATAAAAACTATACGCATTTATCAAGTATAAAGACACTATTGTTAAAGTATAAACATATTCCAAGAAGGAATTGTTTTAGGAGAACCATAGTGTCGGTGACGCAGCAAAATAGTCATAATGCTGAAAAGCATGAAAAAAATGACTTGCCTCATAAAAAGGGCAAAGCGTCAGGCCTTGCGCAAAGACAAAAATTCCTACAAGCAAAAAAAGACTTAGATATTATAACTGATAAGCTTGGTATCACAAAGAAAAAGCCCAGCGTTAAAAAGAGCCAACCTGCCGCTATAAAAGCACAGCCTAATATTAAAAAGTCACAGCCAAGACAAAAGCCTAATGCTGCTAGACCTAATGCTAAGCCTGTAAAAAAGAAAGCACAACCAACACAAGCGGTAAAACAGGCTAAGCCGCAAAAGAGACAAGAGGTTTCTCAAGGTATAACAGGCATAAGTGCTAGCGACTTAGCTGAAAAAGCACTAGATTTGGATGATAATTTACAATTTCATGCAGATATGATGCATGATTTGCAAACTGCAAAGCGTCATGTTTCTCATGCACTTGAAAAAGCGCAAGCCGCCTCTGCCCTTTCTGAAAATCTAAAATCGGAAAAAGATTATATCTTACGCTCCTTCTTAATTGATAGCATCAATGGCTCGCTTAAAAATGTTTCAGACTTTTTAAACATGCGCAAAGCAAGACGCTTAAATTTTCTAACAGGTGAGGGTTTTAAAAAAGATATGGTTGAAGGGTTAGAGCCCCTTTGTTTTTCTACTCATATTAACCTACTTGGCGAAGGCATGTCCCCTCAAGTCATTCTACAAAATGTTAAATGGTTAAATAGCTCTTCTGCATCAATGAGTGATTTAAAACCAATTGCTCAATTTTCAACATCAGCGATTGAATCAACTCAAACACTTTCCATTTCACATGGCTTAACTGTAAAATCAGATGCGAAAAAAGGCGTAATATATTCTCCTTATATGATGCCTAAACAGCTGAAGACACTTTTTTGCCATTTTGATACCAGTCAAGCAGAAGGGTTGAAATTAACCCCTAATATGACACTTACTGATCTAAGTGGTCATGATAATGATGCCAATTTGAATTATGCCATTTTAAAAGGGGATAAAATTGCTCTTAGCGCTTGTCCCATTAACCAGCAGAGGGGCATTAGCGGGACAAAAGACACTGGCTTCTCAATTCACCTTGAACCTTCTGCCAAGCAAAAATGGAAGAACTTTGAAGCCTTAAGTCTGCATTTTGGTATTTCAACTTCTAAGCCAACTCAGGCACGCCAAACTCTTATTAGTTTTGGCACACAAGAAGCTGGGTTACATATATATACTGAAAAAACATCTATGTTTGCTCTAACATGGTCTAACAAAGGGAAGCAAAGAATTGTTGTTAAAGCCCCGCTAAAGGCCAATAGCTATCAAGTTATATCTTTAATTTTTAACAGCAAGGCGCAAAACCAAACTATCTTAACAATCAATAATGCGAATGGTGAGGTTATTCACCAAACAGGGCGTATAAAACAGCTTAAATTTGATGAAGAAGGCTCTATTAAGCTATTACAAAATAAGCTTCCTATTTTGAATGAAAAAAAGACCATATCCTTAATTGAATTTGCTGACAAAGATCGTTTCAAAGGCGTGTTTACAGAAGGGTTTATATCTACTGATCCATTATCAAATCAGAATAATACGCTTCTAAAAAATTATTTAACATTAAAATGGGCAAGCGTATGCTTGTCTTTAAGCGTTGTTGACCAAAGAAGCCAACTTGAATCCATTGGGTCTGCTCGTATTTGCCTATGCCCTTCCCAAACAAATAAATCTGTTGTCGCTTCAAAAAGAGCTGATAGCCCAGAAATTATTGCGCTTATTGTTGATAAACTTAATAACGCTGCAAAACATTTAATACAACAAGAGAAAAAGCTAGCGCCAAACCCTGAATGTACAAAATTTTTATCCGATTTTTCTGGTGAAGTTCATTTTGAATCTGAGGGCTTTGAAACACCTGAACAAATAGCAGAGCTATTAGCATCATCAATAAAAATTAATCTGTCCCATAAAAAGCTATCGCTATTAGAACAACGTCAAATTGCGGCGCTATCTATCGTTCAAAATAAACAAACAGCAAAACAAAAGTGGATGCATACAAACAATAAAAACGAAGATTTTTTAGATCTAACTCAACGCAATCTCCTGCCCTCAATGGATGAAATTTGTGATGATGTTGGCTTTTAGAAAGTAAGAAGAAAAATAAATAAGCTTAATTCAATAAGCAAAATATATGTCAGAAGACATGAAATTGGAGGCAAGAAATGAGTACAATTGATATCACTTTGAGAACTTTAACAAGTGCTTTTAGGAATAATTTTAATACCACACAGAACTTAAGCAATCTGTCTAGTAATGGTGTCAGAAGGTTTGGTAATACAACAGACGGCCTTATTCGCAATCGCGCTTCTCATTCAATAGAAAACCGCAGCGCAGCTCTTGATAAAGCACTTACAAAAGCGGAAGACGCAAAAACTGCTTTGAATTTAGCTGTTACAAAAGGAGAAGAGGCTTTAGATCTACTATATGAAGCAGAAGACCTTTATCTTTTAGGCGCTGCAGAAACAGACCTGACGAAACAGACTGAATATTTTGAACGCGCTGATAATCTAGTTCAACACTCAAATGCTAAGCTAGATTCTGCCACTTATAAAGGTAAAAACTATCTGAAACAGACAACCTCAAGCAAGCTAAATGATATAGGCATACAGCTTGGCAGCCTTGAACTTGCCGGCACAGGCACTGAAAAAGCTAATATTATAGATGAAGCATCACCCACTGTTACTCTAACAGAAAATGACTGGCTTGATGGCACAGCAGCAGGCGTAACAACTATTGCAACCGCTAACTCTAATGTTGAAAACGCTTCTTATTCTCTCGTTAATGACCATGGCGGGCTATTTTCTATTGATGCTACGACAGGCGTTATCACTGCTAATATCTATGATCCTTCAAATATCGCAAACCCTGTCTTAGATTTTGATTTTTCTGATGCTGCAAACTATTCTACTGGTGCGACATTTACAGCATTTGATCTAGCTGGCAGTGCCAATAATGCTGTACAAGGAACTGCAAATGAACAGCCTCTTATTGATCCTGCTAATACATTAAATGGTCTACAAACAGCTCATTTTGATGGTCTTGCCGCTGATGATGGCAAAGCTACAGACGTGCTCCATATTGCAAATGAAGCGAGTATTAATGGTGCAAACACTACAAATAAAGTCATCAATTTTACTTTCAATGCAGAAAATGTGAGTACACGGCAAATTATTTACGAAGAAGGTGGTGGCTCTCACGGTATAGTTGCTCAAATTGAGGGGGGAAATCTTTATGTTGGTTTATATGAAAGTGCTGGCGGGTCAGTGTATAGCTATGGACGCTATGCTATTAACGCGAATGAAACCTATTCTGTAACGTTTCAATATGATGGAACTACGACATCTACAGCTGGAGATTATACGCAATTAACAGTTAACGGTGATGCAGCAACAATAGTTGAGGGCGGCAATAGCGGTGATCTCAATATACATAGCGCTCATGGTGGTGCTGTTGGTCTTGGAGGTAGCCGAGATGGGGTGCGCGCTGTTAATACTGGAAACGGCACTATGAACAGGAACATAACAGGTGCTGATAATACTGGTTTTCAAGGTCAGATTGGTGAGTTTAACTATTATACAGGCACCATAGACGCAACGGAAGCTGCGGGTGTTAATAATTATCATCGCCTGAAATGGCAGGATTTTGAGTTAGAAGTTGCAGTAACCGATGTTGATACAGGAGCAACAAGTGCCACCACTGCAAGTGTGCATACATCAGGTGGAAGCGCTGAAACCGTAAATGCAACTTTATCTGATCTTAATGATGTAGAAACCTATGTCGCAAATATTCCCGATTATATTGATGCTTTGGAAGCTGATTTAGAAGTATTAAGGGCGCAGGATACGCAAATATCAGAGCGATATGACACTATCTATGAGAAAATTAATATTGATGCTTCAACATATGATAATATTTCTTCACTGAACGCTGAAAGAGTTGGGGAAGATCTTCAATTAGCAGAAATTCGTCATAGCTTAGCATTAAACAGCTTATCTCTCATTGCAGACACAGCTTCTGGCGGGCAAACAATATTGCAAGCTTACTTAAAAGGAACAAGCTCAAGCAGCAGTAATATTTTCAATTTCAATGATAATAATGCATTCGGCTAATTATTTGCTCTAAAATACTAGGGTCTGGACTCAATACAATAATTAACTGCATTGGAAGAAAAATAGTTTGGTTCAAGGAGAAAAACGCAGATAATACTTT
>WTKA01000103.1 GCA_011524605.1 Hyphomicrobiales bacterium
CCTAATAGTTTTAATTCAAACAGAATTGAACAAAATAATCACGTCCTGAGCCTAGGGAATAATATTTATTGTAAAACTCAGCGGCCATAGACCATGTTTTTATAGAGATCAATTAATTTGAATGTGATATCATCTGGTGTGAAATTATATGTATCAATTTCACCAACAGGTGTCACTTCTGCTGCTGTCCCTGTTATAAAACATTCTGAAAAATCAGCCATCTCTTCTGGCATAATTGGGCGTTCTATCACCTCTATCCCTTGAGAGCGAGCAATATCAATGACAGTACGTCTTGTAATGCCATCGAGAATGCAATCAGGCACAGGCGTATGAATGACACCATCTTTAATGAAGAAGATATTAGCCCCTGTTGCTTCTGCGACCTGGCCGCGATAATCAAGCATTAAAGCATCGTGATAGCCTTGTGCTTCTGCTGCATGCTTAGAAACAGTACAAATCATGTAAAGCCCCGCCGCTTTTGACGCAATAGGTGCTGTCCTAGGGTCAGGGCGTCTATATTGAGCAATATTTAAGCGAATGCCTTTTTTGATCAGTTCTGGATCGAAATAAGAAGGCCATTCCCATGCCGCTATCGCAAGGTTGATTTTATTTTTTTGTGCTGAAATGCCCATCATTTCGCTGCCGCGCCATGCTATGGGGCGCATATAAGCATCAGTGAAGCCTTGCATTTTAATCAATTCATCACAAGCATTATTGATTTCTTCGACAGAATAAGGAATTTCAAAGCCTAAGATTTCAGCTGACTTATGTAAACGCTCAGTATGCTCTGTGAGTTTGAAAACTTTACCACCATAGGCGCGCTGACCTTCAAAGACAGAGCTGGCATAATGCAGACCATGTGTCAACACATGGACTTGCGCATCTTTCCATTCTACGAATTCGCCATTATACCAAATCTTACCTTCAAGCTTATCGAAAGGAACTGCTGCCATTTTTTGCTCCTGAGAAATTCTCATCAAATTTTGTGGAATATTTATTTAGGATCAAATCAATTTATTCACAAGGAATAGGCAATATGATCACTAAAACAAGGACTAACACTAGACATGAGAGAAAAATATGTCAATATAGCTGACATATTTTTTTGTTGTAATTGGAATTTTAATGCCAGATTTAACGATGCAAAAGGAAAAAGCATTAGATCATCTAAGGCTCGTTGAACTTTTCTTTTTTGCTTACCGAGATTTTACCCATGATCCAGACCTGATTTTAGAGCAATATAAATTTGGCCGCGCCCATCACCGTGTTTTGCATTTTGTCATGCGCAACCCCGGCATTTCTGTTTCGGATCTTTTAAAATTTTTGAAAATAACAAAGCAGAGCCTTGCGCCCATTTTGAAAAAATTGGTTGAGCAGGGTTTTGTAGAGCAAAAAGAGGGTGTAACAGATCGCCGTCAGCGATTTTTATATTTGACAGAAAAAGGCAATTCTTTGGCAAGAAGGCTCTGTGATGTGCAGGCTGAACGCTTTGAGAAAGCGCTTGAAAATTGTTCTTTGGAGCAAAAGCGATTTGCATTTGATTTTCTATTCGCTTTAACAGATGGTGAAAATAGAGAAGATATAAAATATTGGATATCAAGTAATATTGTTTGAGATTTGAAATGACCTTAATTTCCGACACGACAAGCCATATTATCATTATAGATGATGACGCTCGTATTTTATCCCTCACAGGTCGTTTTTTACAAAAAAATGGCTTTCGTGTTTCAACGGCGACTTCTGCGGGGCAGGCGCGTGAATTAATGACTTTATTTCAATTTGATTTGTTTATTGTTGATGTCATGATGCCAGAAGAAGATGGTATAAGCTTTACAAAATCCTTAAGAGGATTAACACAAACACCAGTACTTATGCTTACGGCATTAAGTGAAGTTGATGATAGGATTGAGGGATTACAATCAGGGGCAGATGACTATCTTGCTAAGCCTTTTGATCCTAGGGAATTATTGTTACGCATTAAAAATTTGCTAAAGCGTATGCCTGATCATGAGGAAGAAATATTAGAAAAATTAGAATTGATAAAATTTGGAGAATATTCTTACTATTTAAACCAAAAGCTTTTAACGCAAAATGAGGAAAATATCGCTCTAACAGATACGGAGCATTATGCCTTATCTGCCTTGTCAAAGGCCTTTGGTCATGTTGTACCTCGTGAATTTTTATCGACAGAAGGGGCTGATGTCTCAGGGCGGGCAGTTGATGTCTTAATCAACCGCTTACGTAAAAAAATTGAAAAAGACCCTGCAAACCCCCGCTATATTCAAACAATAAGAGGTAAGGGATATTTGCTCAAATGCGACTTATAAAAATCCGCTTATGGCAATTTATTCGTTTGTTATCAAAATTCTCAAGATTGTTTGGCTTGCCGCAGTTTGGTAGTTATATTTTATCGCAATGGATGCCCAAAGGTCTTTATGCGCGTGCTATCATGATTGTGATTGCGCCCATGCTCATTTTACAATCTGTCTTATTATTCATATTCATGGAGAGGCATTTTGAGCAAGTCACTTATCATTTGTCCAGAGGGGTAGCTCAAAATATTGCCGCTGTTGTTGCTTTATACGAAGCACAGCCTGAGAGAGCGAAGGAATATGAGGATATTGCTTTGCAAAAATTTGGCCTTAATATGCGCTTCACTGAGCTAGAACCCTTGCCACCGGCTTCTGCAAAGCCCTTTTTCTCTATTCTTGATCGCGTATTATCGCAAGAAATTACAAATGCCGTTGGCAAAGCATTTTGGATTGATACCTTAGGGCGTTCAAATTTTGTAGAGATTAGGATACAGCTTTCTGATAAAACGCTTGTCATCGTTGCGCCAAGAAGCCAGACTTATGCTTCTAATTCGCATATTTTTGTTATTTGGATGGTTGGCACAGCTTTAGTGCTTATTATCGTAGCCATTTTATTTTTAAGAAATCAAATTCGCCCTATTCAAACTTTAGCAAAAGCTGCAGAGGAGTTTGGTAAAGGGAATGTAATGGAACAGATTAAGCCGCGAGGCGCAAGGGAAGTGAGGCAAGCAACGCTTTCTTTTCTTGAGATGCAGGAAAGAATAGAGCGGCAGATTGATCAGCGCACAATCATGCTCGCAGGTGTTAGCCATGATTTAAGAACTTTTTTGACGCGTATTAGGCTTCAGCTTGAATTGTTGGATGATCAACCTGGTATTGATGAAATGATCTCAGATGCAGATCAGATGAAAGTTATGTTAGAGGATTATCTCGCTTTTGTTAGGGGCGATGCTTTAGAAGAAAGACAAAGGCTAAATTTATGCTATCAGTTGAATAAGCTTGTAACAGGCTTTAAACATCATAATAAGATTGAGATTGAAGTGATTTGTATTTCTCAAACATATGTTTATTTGCGTAAAAATGCTTTCACTCGATGCGTGAATAACCTGCTTCAAAATGCAGAAAAATATGCAACGAAACTTAAAATCTCAGCAATATATCATAAAGATTATGTTGAGATTATTTTTGAAGATAATGGCATTGGTCTTGAAGAATCACAATGGGAAGAGGTTTTTAAGCCATTTTACCGATCTGATGCCGCGCGAAATCAAAATTTACCAGGGTCAGGGTTAGGTTTAACGATCACAAGGGATATTATCCGAGGCCATGGCGGCGATATATCTATTTCAAATAGTGAAGAATTTGGAGGGCTAAAAGTCCTGATGTCACTTCCAATACAATAGGTCATGAGCCTAAACGGTCAAAATAAATTTGTTCAATTTGATCAACCATTGTTTCAATGGAAAACTCAGTAGATATTTTTTCTAAGCGTTTTTCACTTGTTTCAATGGCTTCTGCATCATTATCCAGCATTTGTGCCATTAAAGAGGACAGCTGGTTTACATCTTCTGATGTAAATAAGTAAGGATCATTTTCTAGCATGATTTCTCCAATACCTCCAACATTGGAGGCAATGACAGGCAATCCCGCGCCAATTGCTTCTAAAAGGACGTAAGGCAGGGATTCATTGCGTGAGGGCATAATAAGATATTTTGCTTTTGCAAAAGCTTCTCTTGCTGGCTGTGGCTCTTCAAAATCAACATAATCTGTTAGGCCAAGATTTTGCGCCATATCAACATAGGTTTTCGCATCAGGGCCTGCGCCTACAATCAGAGCTTTTTCTTTCAATAGATGGTTATTTTTTAACTCAGCTAATGCCTTAAGAAAAATATCAATACCTTTTAAGCTGCGTAACTCCCCCAAAAATATCCAATCATATTGAGGTTGATTTTGTGTATGGACAGGACTTGTTTCAGCCTTAGATATGCCGTTATGAATAATTTCGGTCTCATAATGGCTATTCTTTAAAATGGAAGTAAATTTACGCTCGGCAAATTGGCTCTCAAAAATAATTCTACTTGTCTTTTTTAAAAGAAGTTTTTCAATCTGCCAGAAAATCGCGCCCAGAGGCTTTTTGGGAGAATAATGTAAAATACCGCCATGGGGGGTATAAAAAGCAGGAATATTATGAGCGCCAATTCTAGAAAATAACCCGCCTTTTGCGCCATGACCATGCAGAATATCTAATTTTTGCTCTTTAGCAATTTTTCTGATTTTGTAGCCAGTAAGTCCGTCTTTTATGGAAGGCATACGCCCCATGGGAAATTCATAAATACCGAGCTTACAATTTTCAGATAAATCAGTAAGGCGTTGTTTTTCAAAATCATTTGGCGGTACCGCGCAGATAAGAGCTATTTCATGCCCTCTATTATCTAGCTCTGTTGTTAGATCTCTGACATGGCGAAATAACCCGCCCATAGGGGCTCTGAAAATTTGAGCAATACGCAATTTTTTATTCATTAATTTCAGACCTTAATATTGGGTAGGGTCTTGATAATAGGGGCGAAGATTAATAGGTGGTGAAAAGCCATCATCTGCAATGATAGATTGGTTCGTAGGGTCATATATCGTATTATTATCATAACCTGATACAGGTGTTGGGTAATTATAACGAGTGGAGGCCATGTTCTCAGGGCGTTGTAAAGATTTTGCAGCCATCTCTATTTGACTTTCTGAGGGAGAAAGAGGAATGTTTTGAGGGTTATTTATTTGCATTTGCTGCAAATTATTCAGCTGCTGCGCTTGACTATTTTGATAGACTTGCATTTCATGAAGTTTATTCTGAAAACGTTTGCTTTTAAACCTATTGAGATTTTGCTGATTATTCTGCCCTAAAGTGGCGCCAGCAGGATAAATGGGTTGCACTGCTTGTGTTACAGCCTGTTGATTTTGTTGAAGATTTTGCTGAAGATTTTGGGGTGCGTATAATTGGGGTTGTTGTGGCTGCATATGCAGGCTTGTGTTATGCGGATGGGAAGCATTGTTTGATAGGCCAAACCCAAATGATTGTTGAGGTATTTCGATGACATCCCCAGGGAAAATTGTGAAGTCAAGAGGGACTTGACCTGAATAGGGTTGCCCGTTGACGTTACGAACAATGCGCGCATATTTTTTATCTGCATAGTCTGTAAAACCGCCCGCCATGGCGATCGCACGGCGTACTGTTACCCCTGAAAAGAAATCAAATTGGTTTGAATTAAGGACTTCTCCTGAAATGAAAAAAGGGCGAAACTTTTCAATTTGCACAGCGACTTGTGGGCTTCTTATATAATTGCGTGAGAGTTCATAGGTAATTGTTTGGGCAATTTTTTCTGTTGTCATTGCATCAACATTGATTTGCCCAATCATGGGCATGGAAATTTCATTGCTAGCACTAACACGATATATTTGAGATAATTCTTGCTCCCCATATACACTGACTTTGATTTGGTCATCAGGGCCAACAAAATAAGGCTCTGTCCCCCAAGCCTTAATCATGGGGTTTATATGCATTGTATTTGAACTAACACAGCCTGAAACTGCTAATAAGAGAATAAATATAAAGTAATTAAATTTTAAAAACATGCTTATTCCTGCAATAAAACAACGATTCTTTCGTCATTTCTTCAGGATATATGAAATAGGTTAACTGTCGGTAACCTTAATAAAATATAAACGGTTGCGAGCCATTATATGATTCAAACCAGAAAGAGATTCTGCTTAATTCCATATTTTAAGCGGAATGATAATTTTAATAATTAATATTATGTAGTCTCGAATAGAAATGAGAGTAATGCATGGCACAGCAAGACGCTGAAGTAG
The DNA here is from genome assembly GCA_011524605.1 of Hyphomicrobiales bacterium. Taxonomy (GTDB): domain Bacteria; phylum Pseudomonadota; class Alphaproteobacteria; order Rhizobiales; family WTKA01; genus WTKA01. The sequence goes on from WTKA01000103.1 coordinate 6,174, forward strand.
ATATTGGTGCTGTAATGGGTGCTTTAAAGAAAGCAGCAGTTCCCATTGCAGTTGTTGCAGCTATATTATCTTTTTTAATTTTTTCCTATCTTCTATCTAAGCCAGATATTTATCATTCTAGCGGCCAGATTATTTTAGACAGACAAGTTAATAATTTAACAGTTGCTACAACGGGTCAATTAGAGCAACTTCCAAAAGAGATATTATTAAGTCAACTCTCTGTTTTAAGTTCGAAAGAGAATGCTCGAGAAGTTTTAACCAAGCTCAACCTATTTGAAAGTGATGTGCTTGATCCTCTTGCTGATGGAGTGGGTACTGGCATGAGTATTAAGTTATGGCTGGGTATGATTCCTGATCTGAGAGGGCTTAGTAAAGAAGAACGTATACTTTATAATTTTGATCAGCTTGTTGGCGCTAGCCTTGCCGATGGTTCACGGGTCATAACAGTTGGTGCAGATACAGAAAATTCAGAAATTTCCGCTGATCTTGTGAATGGTCTAATCACTAATTATATTGATAATATAAATTTAGACAGGGAAAATCTTTTAGAAAATACGCATGATGCTATTGATACTCAAATTGCGAATGTTAAAAAGCAAATTGCTGATTTAGAGCATAAATCCTTACAAATACGCACCCAAAGCGGTATTTTTAGTATTGGAGATGGGCGTAAAGCAGAAGATGAAGAATTATCAAGATTAGCAGCAAGTTTGCTTGAGACGCAAAATATGCGCGTTGAGCGCCAAGCAAGAGCAAAACAAATTAGGAAACTATTGTCAGAAGGGGCTTTGGATACGGCTTCTGAGGTAATTTCATCGCCCGCTGTTTCCGATATTCGTTCCCGTTTAATTACATTGTTAGAATTAAGAGCTCAGCTGTTGACTACATATTTACCGGCTCACCCTAGAGTGAAAGAAGTTGCTTCTCAAATTGCGATACAGCGTTCTGCTCTAAAGTCTGCAATGGAAAAATTTGCAAGAAATTATGATACAGAAGCGCAGATAGCTTTAGAAAAAGAGCGTAAAATTACGGCTTCGCTAGCTGCCTTGAAAGAAGATATTCTAGATATTAATGAAGACCAAGTTAAGTTACAGTCCTATAGCCAAGAGATTACAGCGCAACGTCGCTTTCTTGAAAGTCTCATCAGCAAAAAGGAAGAAGTGACTTCACGACAAAAAACGCAACAAACAGGCGATATTTCAGCACGTCAAATCGTTATTGCCGAAAGCCCGAACGTGCCAAATCCGAAATTCGCTGGTTCTGCTTCTATTCTTACTTTTATTATCATTAATATGCTGGCGCATGGCATTGTATTTTTAATTTCAGCAATGAAAAATAATACAAAACAGCCTCATTATGCTCAACAAGCGATGCCACCTTTTAATGAGGCTTATATCAATGCTTATCATCAGATGGCTCATAATGATAAGATGAAAAATTATAACAATATGCAAGTCCAACCAGATCGCATGCATAATGAAACTAAGTCTGAATTTACTATTGCTAGGGACTTAGAGCAGCACTCACAGGTCCAGGCTGAGCAGGCATATGAACAAGAACATCAACAACAACATCAACAACAATCCGATAATTATAATCAGATAGATGAAGTGAGACATAAACAAGAAGCAGTTGTTGAAATAGAAGAGCTAAATACGCTCGCAAGTGAAGAATTAGCATTAGCCGACCAAAAAATTAGTGCAAAAAAACAACATATAGAAGACTATAGTGATGACTTTTCTTTTGAAGCTAACAATGATCAACAGCGTAAAGAAGTTACAAAAAGCAAAAAGAGTAATTCTCTATTAGAGGCTGCTTTGTCAAAAGATAATAGTATTTATCTAGATGATAGAGACCTGCAAAAAAAACAAGCCAATGAATTACTCGGAAATGAGATAAAGCATGATGATGTATTTACGCCAGCCATACATCATAATGATCAAAATATGCGGATTGTAGAGCCTGTTTTTGTTGATCGTATAAGCATAGAGGCTATGTATCATCAATATTTAAAGATTAAGCCACAACTTTCAAGCCGTAGAATATTGATTACAGGGCAAACAGATTTTCTTACAGCTATTGCAGGTATTGAATTTAGTCGCGCCTGTTTTCGTGCTGGTAAACGTGTTTGCTTGGTCGATGCTACTTTAAAAATGAATCTTCTAAACCAACAGTTAGGCTTAAATGCACCTTTAGGTTTAGCTGAAATCTTACGAAATACACATAATTTACAGAGTGTGTTAGCTATGGATGTTTCTTCTGGGATGTCAATATTAGCTGGCGGCAATGTTAATGGGCTAGACATGCGCGCTTTACAAAGCGCTGAAATGGCACTATTATTATCTCATCTTGAAAATCATTTTGATTATATATGCTTTTGCGGTCCAAATTTGTCTGTTTATGATCAAAAAAGTCACTTTTTAAATATGTTTGAATTTATATTGCTTGCAGCACAAGTAGGGCAAGATCGGGATGTGCTTGAGCACAGGGTAAATATGTTAAAATCATTAGGTAAAAATCAGCAAAATGGGTTAAGTTCAACAACTGATTTTCGAGTAGGGTAGGGTATGAGGTATTTTTCTATTAAAGCCTGTTTGGCTTTCTTAGGACTAACTGGTCTGCATTATTTATACCGCCCAATTGGTCAGGGGCAGGGTATAATTTTTACTTTGCACCGGGTCACCAATAAAAAGCCCAATAAGTTTAGCCCAAACTCAATTTTACAAATTCAGCCTGACTTTTTAGATCGTCTTCTTTATTTTTTACGTAGAAAAAATATTGATATCATTTCGATGGATGAAGCAATTGCACGCATTCAAGGGGGCAAAAAATCTGATAATTTCTTTGTCGTTTTCACTTTAGATGATGGGTATAAAGATAATTTATTAGAAGCACTCCCCATATTTGAAAAGCATAACGCCCCTTTTACAATTTATATTCCTACAATCTATATTGATGGTCTTGGGGAGCTTTGGTGGCAAAATCTTGAAGATATTATTTCGAAGATAGACGCAGTAGGCTATGTTGATAATAATATTTCAAGATATATAAAATGCCGCTCTCTTTCTGAAAAAAGAGCAGCTTTTGACAAAATGTATAAATGGCTTAATAGCTTAGATCAAATTGAGCAAAGAATTCAAATTAATGACTTAGCAGCGCGTTATAGCTATGATTGCCAGGAAAATTGCCGCGAGCTAATCATGGACTGGAACCAGCTTAAGCTGTTAGCTAGCAATCCTCTTGTGACCATTGGTGCGCATACGGTTCATCATTATAATTTAGCAAAATTAAGTAGCGAGAAATTAGAACAAGAAATGGCGCTGGGTGCAGATATTCTTGAAAAAAGCTTAGGGGTTAGGCCAAAGCATTTCTCCTATCCCTACGGCTGGAAAACGGCTTTTGGGGCACGAGAATTTAGAATGACAGAAAAACTTGGCTTTGCCTCAGGAGTGACGACCTCGTTTGGTACGATTAAAATCAAGGATAACCTGAATATATATGGTCTTCCGCGAATATCTCTCAATGGAAAATTTCAATCTGTCTTTTGGACAAATGTTTTGTTAAGTGGAAAACCATTTTGAAATTTCATTAACGAATGAGGCGCAAAATTTTCTTTGCAGGCCATACCCATGCTATTCCAGCTATAATGTAAAAAATGAGCATGATAATAGGATGTAGGTCTGATAGCAGCATGCCTATATACATCGCAATGAGTATATAAACTATTAGATAGCAGAAAAAGACCAATATTCCGATCATTTGTTGTATAAATTGCTTCATTTCTTTGCCCAATCTTTTATATTAAATATTTTTGCCTAAGATGTCATAATGGCACATTGTTTTTTGCAAAGTGGCATTTTATAAATATGTAGAATTGATATTAGCATATTTTGGAATAAAACATGCCCATTTTAGCCCCTACTTACCAAAGTCTTTATGACGTCAAATATTATTGGTCAATTATTATTTGGATGTTTTGCGTGGCCTTATTGATTTTTGCCATGGTTATTGTAGGCGGTGCAACAAGGCTAACAGATTCTGGTCTTTCAATCACTGAGTGGAAGCCTATTTTAGGGGCTATACCACCCTTGTCGCTTGAAGAATGGTTGTTAGCATTTGAAAAATATAAAGCAATTCCTGAGTATCAGCTTGTAAATAAAGGTATGAGCCTAGAAGAATTTAAAGTTATATTCTGGTGGGAGTGGGGGCATAGATTTCTAGGGCGTATCATTGGTATTATCTATGCTGTACCCTTCTTTATTTTTGCTTTAATGGGATGCTTTAACCGTCGCTTATTCCTCATTCTGTTTTTAATTTTATGCTTAGGCGGATTACAAGGCTATATGGGTTGGTTCATGGTGCAATCAGGTTTAGTGGAAAGAGTTGATGTCTCTCACTATCGTTTAGCGATGCATCTAAGCCTTGCAGCTGTTATATTTGCTTTAATCATTTGGGTTGGATCACGAATTGCCGCGCAAAGATATACAGGCATCATCTATGCTAAGGCAGGTAACTTCAGTGTAGCTCTTATTGTATTATGCCTATTTCAAATAGTCTCTGGCGCTTTTGTCGCAGGTCTTGATGCAGGGAAGGTGTATAATACATGGCCTTTAATGGATGGGCACTTTATTCCTGATCAGCTATTTCTAGAAACGGGTTTAAATGCTATATTTAGTGATCATATGAATATTCAATTCATTCATAGAATGATTGCTTATCTTCTGTGTATTTTTGTTATTATGTATGGGTTGCTTCGCTTCATCAATAGATCAATGCGCGTTACATCCATTCTCATGATTATACTGGTGTTTTGCCAAGCAGGCATCGGTATTTTAACGCTATTATGGAATGTACCAGTATCTCTTGCGCTTGTTCATCAGGCAGGTGCATTTGCTCTATTAGCTGTGCTAGTGCACCATCGTGCCTGTTTTTATAGGCTTAGGAAGATATAGTTGATTTAGAGCATATTCGCGTTTCATCATAATCAAAATTGCTTTCTTTCAAAACAGTAAACTACTGTCATAGAGCGCATCATTGGATTCTTTTTTTTGATAAAACGCGAGATATCCTAAAAATCGTTAGACAGCAATTGGCTTATCAGGAAATGCAAGTTGTTCGCGTGCACGCCATTCATCTGTCACATAATTAATAATGATAGATTTGCGAATGCCTTCAATTTTTCTTGGCTCAAAACCATGCCAGCTATGATCTGAAGGAATGAAAATCATCGTTGAGTTAGGCTTGAATGGAGATCGAGCAACATGGGTGTCCTTATCAGCATATATGTCTGTGCCAAGCTCTCTATGCTGCTCGTCATCTGAAATGTAGAACAGCATTGTAAATAGTTTAGGGCCAATATCTGTGTGCGGAACAAGCCAAAACCCATCTATGTCCTGTGCATACTCTATGCGTAGATAGCTGCCCGTTAAATCAACTTCACATTTATTTTGGATTGTTGAAATGACTTCTTTTGACTGGAAAGCTTTTGCAAGATCACTACAAACGCCATATTTTTGCTGATTCTCAATATCAAAATAGACACGTGTTTTATTATTAATTTCACGCGTTCCCGATTCTTCAAGTGCGCTTGGGCTTTCAAAAGGCAAAGACCTTAATGACTGGCTAACGTCATCAGGAACCACATTATCAAAAATCCAGTGGTTATAGGGCTCATTTATTGTTTCTGCATTATTGAAGCTATTAATAAAACAAGAGCCAATTTGTGTTGCGTTCATGAGTTATGCCTTAATAAATCTAAATCTTTAAAGCATAAATCACTATCGCTTTCTTATAAAATATGCAAATTTAAAATAACAAAAGCGCGAAGATAACTTCACGCTTTGATCATTAATGCAGAATAATTATTCAATTTAATACTATCTGAAAACGGATTGCCCTGCAATCTCATCAAGCTCAGCTTGTTCTTCTTCAGCTTGTTGGAAAGCTGCTTCACTTTGTGCACGATCTTCAAGAATATCTAATTTTTTCAATTCTTCAAAGGCTTCTGAGAGGTTCGCACGGGCTTTTTCAAGTTGCGCATTTAAATCTTCGATAGAATTATACAAATTATCACGACGTTGCATTGCCGCTTTTGCGAATGTTGGGTAAGCATAATGATTAATATCTTCAATACCAGCTTTACGTTGTTCTTCGCCAATTTGCTTTTCTAGGATATCAACCATTTCTTGGAAGTCAGCTAGCATACCTTCGATCTGTGCAACCTGACGGCGCTTTTCATCGACTTGGAATTTCTTAAGCCTTAATACTCCTTCACGAGATTTCATCTCTGTTTACTCCTTACTAAACTCAATACTTAAAAACTAAAATACTTAATAAATGTGACTGAATTACTAAGATTTACACTGTAAATTACTTTTCTTGGGGATTCAGTATATTTGCTAATGCTTTATACCCTTCTTCTAGCGAGCTAACTTCTTGTTTTCCCTGCTTTAAAAAGGCCTGTAGTTGAGGGAACAGATTAATTGCTCTATCCACTTCTGGGTTCGTACCTTTTTTATAGGCGCCTAATCTGATTAGTTCTTCCATATCATCATAAACGGTAAGATGGTTCTTTGCTTGATTTACAACCTCTCGATAAGCTTCTGGGGTTGAATCCGGCATTGTTCTTGAAATAGATTTTAGGACATTTACTGCTGGGAATTGCCCGCGTTCTGCTAGGGCGCGTTCCATAACAATATGACCATCTAAAATGCCGCGCACTGTATCTGCTACAGGTTCATTGTGGTTGTCACCGTCAACAAGGACAGAAAATAGCCCTGTAATACTGCCGCCATTTACTCCAGGCCCTGCGCGCTCTAAAAGCTTAGGTAACTCAGTAAAGACAGAAGGTGTATAACCGCGTGTTGTTGGTGGCTCTCCTGCTGAAAGACCAATTTCACGCTGGGCGAGGGCGACGCGCGTGACGCTATCCATCATGCAGAGTACATTTTTTCCTTGATCTCTGAAAAATTCTGCCAATGTGAGGGTTAAATAAGCAGCTTGGCGTCTAATCAGAGGGGGCTCATCAGATGTTGCGACAACAATGATGGAACGCTCTAATCCTTTTTTGCCAAGAACTTTATGAATAAATTCGTTTACTTCACGACCGCGCTCGCCAATCAAGCCAATAATCGCAACATCACAATCTGCATTACTAGCAAGCATTGACATGAGATAAGACTTACCAACACCTGAGCCAGCAAAAATACCGAGACGCTGGCCTTCACAGCATGTGGTGAAGGTATTAATAGAACGCACGCCAAGGTCAATTGTTTTGCCAACAGGATCTCTGTGTGCTGCAGGAGGGGGGGATGCTTTCAAATCACAAACTTTAGAGCCTTTTGGCAATGAGCCATGTCCGTCAGCAGGATTGCCCATGCCATCTACAACGCGACCTAGCCATTCATTCGTAGGGCGAACGGTTTGTTTGCCACTTAAAATTTTAGCTTCTGCCCCAGGGCCTAGTCCATCCACCTTGCCAAAAGGCATGCAAATTGCCTTATTGTTTTTAAACCCAACAACTTCAGCAGCAACTGGCGTGCCTTTATAAGGAATAAGCGATAATCGACAGCCAATTTGCATCATATGGATGGGGCCAGAAACCTCAATCACGAGCCCTTCAACAGCGACGACGCGCCCAGACACTTCATAAGGTGTATATTCATCTAATTCATGGGCAAGCGATTGTAAGGATGAGAAGAGCATGTAACATCTTTGTTTTGAATATGATTATTTACATATAGTCTCATTTCTATACTTAATATTCGGTAAAGTTTTTATATTTAGTGAGCCAAATAATATTATTTTCTTGCTAAAATTGATATGGTAAATTGATTTTTATAATTTATATTCATTTCAATTATTTACCGAAGAGGCTATGATGAATTATTCAATCATATTAATTGCAGCAAATTGCATAGCGTTGTTAAGCTGGATTTGTTTAATCTGCTGGCCTGTAAAAATAAGACCTTATAAATTATTTTATATTATGCGATTAGGTGTTATTGCACTTTTTAGCTATTTTTATATTTTTCTAATTATCATTGCGCTTTCAAACCCTGTAGGCGGCGTTCATTCCATTGAAGCTGTTCGTGCTTTATTTAGCACCGATGCGGGGCTTGTTGCAGGATGGCTGCACTATCTTGCTTTTGATTTATTTGTTGGGGTTTATGTCGCGGAATTTGCCGATAGAATTGGCGTGAAAAGGATTGTGCAAGTGCCATTTTTACTTCTGGTATTTACATTTGGCCCAATAGGCTGGATTAGCTGGTCCATATATCGCAAATATTGGTTTGAAAAACGCGTTGCAAAATAGTTTTTTGTTTCAACAATATTGATTGAAATTTATATTCTGATTATTAAAATATTTACTTACATTATTCTGATTAACTTTACATTATTATGATTAGATCTTTAAGGCGATAACTTTATTTTGAGATAATCATGGATTTTTTAGATTTAGCTGCACCTATAGAGAAGATTGTAGAAGTTGTTTCGACTACGAGCGAAACAGTATTAATAGCGCTTGCAATGACTGTTCTGTTTAGTCTCTATAAAGGCCTTTCCTACGGATGGAACTTAGCCTTTCCGCAAAAATCAATATCTGGGATGATTACTACATATGCAATTTATGTGTTAAATATGCTATTTGGACCTATAGCGCTTTTAAGCGTTTATTGGCTCCATGGTGTATATGAAGAATATAATCTCCAATTAATTCCGACAAGCTTTTGGAGCGATATTCCTTTTTGGATCGCTGGAATTTTAGCAATCATTTGCTATGATTTTGCAGATTATTGGAACCACCGTATCATGCATAATAAATGGCTTTGGCCGATTCATGCGATTCACCATTCAGATGAGCACGTCAATTGTATGACGACATTTAGAGTTCATTTTTTAGAAGTTGTTTTTATGAAAATCAGCTATATATTTATTGTATCATGGGCGGGATTTTCACCAGAAGCAGCCGCTTTTGGCGCTGTTTTAAAAACAATACATAGTTTTTACGTGCATGGTGATGTAGATTGGACACATGGGCCATTTAAATTATTCATTGCATCACCTCGTTTTCATAGATGGCATCACGCTAATTATCCAGAAGCTTTTGGTAAAAATTTATCAAATGTGATTCCGTTCTGGGACTATGTCTTTGGTACATATTATGATCCGGGTGCATGTAAAAAGAAAATGGGGGCAGATGGCGTGCCACATGCTGATCCTATTCGACTGATAACTTTTCCGTTTATTGAATGGGCTAAAATGATTAAAGCAGCTTTGATTAAGACGGATGTGTCAACAGCACTCGAACATGAAAAAAAATGTGCTGAGTTGGAACAATCACATGAACCATCAAAATTACAGCACTCATTAGATGGTGAGAAGTCTTAAAGATTAAAATTTGCACAAATTGGTACATGATCAGAGGGCTTATCTTGCCCTCTTATTTCTTTGTCAATCCAACAGTTTTCAAATAAGTCCGTCGCCTCAGGGCTCATTAAAATATGGTCAATTCTGATGCCATTATTTTTCTGCCAAGCCCCTGCTTGATAGTCCCAAAATGTATATTGGTGAGGGCGTCCGTCACTGGTTTCAAACGCATCTGTTAGGCCTAAATTTTTGAAGGCTCTAAATTTCTCTTGCGATTCAGGCCGAAAAAGCGCATCTCCCCACCAAGCTTTAGGGTCATGAACATCATTTTCAGTTGGGATAATATTATAATCACCAACAATGATGAGCGGCTCTTCTTCCTCTAAAGCCTGTTTAACATAGTTATGCAGCCGATCCATCCAAGACAATTTATAGGGAAATTTATCCGTGTCGACAGGATTCCCGTTAGGTAAATATATGCCGATAATGCGCATGGCTCCATTTTCGGTGATTGCGCGTGCTTCAATTAATCTAGCTTGTAAATCGTGCTCATCTCCAGGAAGCCCTCTTGAAATATCTTCCAATGGGAATTTTGATAATAAGGCAACGCCATTAAATGACTTTTGGCCATGAGTATACACATGATAGCCTAATTGTTCTATTTGCTCTTTTGGAAAATTCTCATCAATGGATTTTATTTCTTGCAAAGCAGCGATGTCAGGTTTTTCTGCTTCTAACCATGCGAGTAAAGTATCAATACGGGCTTTAATGCCGTTTATATTCCAGCTGGCAATATGTAAAGTCATAAATAAACCTAACTATTAAATTGAAAAGCTTGTACCACATCCGCATGAAGCCGTTGTGTTGGGATTATTTATTTTAAAGCTTTGTCCGATTAAATCATCCACAAAATCAATTTCTGATCCCTCCATATATTGGATTGATATGGGGTCAATAACGACTTTGCCGCCATTATTTTCTAAAATCAAATCTTGCTCTTGGATATTATCCGTTAAGTCAAAGGTATATTGAAAGCCTGAACAGCCGCCGCCAACAACAGCAATTCGCAGGACGCCACCATTATTGTCTTTCGAATTTTGGACAATTTCATGAATACGCTTACCGGCATTTTCTGAAAGTGTAATATTTGCATTATTCATGGGCGAACCTCCATAATTCAAATGCATATATAAATGTCTTCGTCGTCCATTACAATAAGCAATCCTATTTTAGACTATAAAATAGGAATAGCGAAAGCTGTAATGAATATATTTTTTTATAGTTATATTCTATAATTATTGCAGTTGTATTCTAGTGAAAATATTATTTTTAATAATCTTTATAAGCGGTTAGTCCTATTGGCGAGCAAAAAATGGTTCATTTTGGCGCATATTGGTTGTTTTTTGTTCACTAACAAAAGAAAATACTTTAATTAATCTAGCCTTCTTAATTGAAACCCATTATTATTGTAAATGAAGAATTAATTATAAGATTAATATATGGAAAGTGATTTCATCACATGCCATATCGTGAAAAATAAAAAGAATATAGTTATAGTTATGGATATATATCTTAAGCTTGAGCAAGATATTGCAGCAGTTTTGAAAAAGCTGACAGAAGAGCATGATTTCGATTTGAATTTAAATGAAATATCTATTCAAGTTGAAGCGCCCAAAGATAGCTCCCACGGGGATCTTTCATGCAATATAGCCATGATGCTTTCAAAAAAACTGAAAAAAAACCCAAGGGAAATTGCTCAGCTTTTTAAAGACGAGTGTGAAAGCCTTTCTGATTATCAAGAGGTTTCTATCGCAGGTCCTGGTTTTTTGAATTTTAAACTCGCCTTGAGTGTTTGGCATCAAGTTGTTAAAGATAATTTGAGCGAATTTCCTAAATTAAAATTAGGGCAAAACCGTAAAATTAATGTTGAATATGTATCAGCAAACCCAACAGGGCCATTGCATGTTGGGCATGTAAGGGGCGCGGTATTTGGTGATGCCTTATCTAATTTACTTGAAAAAGCAGGCTATTTCGTCACAAGAGAATATTATGTAAATGATGCCGGTGGGCAAATCAATGTATTGGCGCAATCAGCCTATCTTCGATATCTTGAAGCATTAGGTGAAGATATTGGTGAAATCCCTGAGGGCTATTATCCTGGTGATTATCTAATTTCACTCGGTCAATCTTTGGCAAATGAATTTGGCGAAACGCTTAAATCAATGGATGAAGAAAAGCGGATTGATATTTTAAAAGGATATTCAGTATTAGCCATGCTTGATATGATTAAGCTGGATCTTGCTTCTTTAGATATTCATCATGATATCTTTTTCTCTGAACAAACCCTAGCGGAAGGTGAGTTCAATAAAATCGCTCAAATGCAGGGTTTTCTTGAAAGTGAAGGTCATGTTTATCATGGGCGTTTAGACCCGCCTAAAGGGAAGCTTCCCGATGACTGGGAAGACCGAGAACAGCTATTGTTTAAAGCCAAAAAATTTGGTGATGACAGCGATCGCGCTTTAAGAAAATCTAACGGAGACCATACCTATTTTGCTGCTGATGCTGCTTATGCTTATGACAAATTTATGCGCGGCTATAAAGATATGATCTTTGTTCTGGGCGCTGATCATACAGGCTATGTCAAGCGCCTTAACGCCGTCGCAAAAGCAGTAAGTGGCGGGCAAGCGGAAGTCGATGTTAAAATTTGCCAACTCGTAAAATTGATCAAAGACGGCTCGCCCTTTAAAATGTCGAAAAGAGCAGGCACTATGGTCTACCTAAGCGATATTGTTGAAGAGGTTGGTACAGACGCTATTCGCTTTATGATGTTATTTAGAAAGAATGAAGCGCCGCTTGATTTTGATATGACAAAGGTTTTGGAGCAAAATCGCGATAACCCTGTCTTTTATGTGCAATATGCACACGCAAGATGCGCCTCTGTCTTTAGGAATCAGTTAAGAGATATGCCTGATTTAGAATCAAATATTGACACGCTTTGTGCAGCAAATCTTGAAATTTTAAGTCATGAAGTTGAATTGGCGCTGATTTCATCTATAGCAGGTTATTCAAAGATGTTGAAATCTGCTGCAATTTCGCATGAACCGCACAGAATTGCCTTTTATCTGTTTGACTTAGCATCAAATTTTCATACTCTATGGTCTAAAGGGAAAGAAGAGCCTAGCTTGCGTTTTATTCATCAAGATGATGAGGGGGCTACTTTAGCACGTCTTGCTTTAGTAAAAGCAACACAGACAATTTTGGCTGATGGCTTGAAAATTCTTGGTGTACATGCTCCTGAGTCAATGAATTAAAACTTAATATATAATTTAATTGTAATATTATGATGAAATAAGGGTAATTTGGATATAATATATGGACGATAAATCCAAAACAGATCAGCAAAATGAATTGCAAAACCATAAGGGTAATTCTAACAATTCGCCTGCTGATTTGAAAAATATATCAAGGGATCAGACCCCACCATCTCAGCAAGATAATGCACTTTCTGCTGCTGAGCGCTTGCGTGTTTTACGTGAAAATAATGCTAAATATTCTGGTGTAGAACGTAGGCCTGAAGCTGTTTCAGCTAAATCTTCTTCATCATTACTTTCTTCTTCTTTGCAAAATCGTCAAAACCAAACTTCTCAATCATCGTCAGGGCCAGATATTGGTCATTCACGTACAAATCTACATGAAGCTGCAAGACGTGCAGCGCAAAGGCTGCAAGAAAGAGAAGCTAGTCAAAATACAGGCACATCATCTGAAAGCTTAGGGGCAAGTAAAATAGTTTCACCTGCCTTAAATACAGAAGCAAAGCCTGCGGACACGGGCTCTAATATTCAAAATTCGGTTGATAGCCTTGCGAATAATAGTCCTTCCAATGCTTATGGTGGGCATGGCTCTGCTTTGGAAGAGCTTCGCGCGCGCGTCAAGGCAAGAACAGAGGCGTTGAAGCAGCAAAAGAGCGAAGAAGCGCCTGTCACTGAAACGTTGGATCAAAAATCAAATGATGGTTCTTCTGGCGAGAGTAGACAAAAATATATTGTTGAACCTTTAGATCAAAAGCTAGATGCTGATAAAGTTGTAAGCGAAGAGGGTAGTTTAGAGCAGCCTTCTAATATTGTTGCTCAAGAAGTAAGTTTTGAGCTTTCAGAAAATTCTAATAGTTTAAATATACGGCCTTCCGTACCAGAAGAAGAAAGTTTGGTTTCACCATCGCAGAATGTTTATAATCAAACTCAAGCGGTTGATAGCGGGTATCAAGAAGAAAGTTTTTCTACATCTGATCAGGCTGGTGAAATTAACAATCCTATATCAGAAGTAGAAGATGAACAAACTGAGGCAATTCGATCTGACGCGATAGATGAGCCGCTGCAATCTGATAATATTGAAGATATGCAACAGCCGGAAGCTGAGCCAAGCTTAGACGTGAGCACACCTGAAGAGGTTCCTTCTTGGATTAGAAGATATACTGAAAAGCAGAGTGAAGTAAAACAAAGTGAGGTTAAGCAAAGTGAGATAAGGCAAAGTCAGCCTGATGACATAGTCGCGAGCTCACTAAGCGATGAAGCTGATGACAATCATATAGCGGATGATAATCATATAGAAGATTCGGAACCTGAGTTCGATGATAGAAATGCTGAAGCTCAGGCATTGGCAAATTTAGTCTCATCTCAACAAAGTTTTGATATATCTCCTTCTTTGCCTGTTGATCAATCTCATACTCCTAATGAAATAGTGGAGCATGAGGTCGGGTTAGAGCAGCCTCAGGCATTTGATGAAGATGTTACTACAAGTGATGATTTATTCGATATAAATGAGCTTGATCTTGGCGGTCTTGAAGAACCGCTTGACACATCTGTTTATCAGCAAACTCATAATGAGCCTCAGTATGAGCGTGAAGACCTTGACGTTTTAAATGCTCTAAGTGATTTGGATTTTAACTCAGGCCTGCCAGAGGATCAAACTCAACCTTCAATCGATGATTATGATCCTTCTTCGGCACAGGGTAGTTATGATGAATATCAACAAAACAACGATCGTTATCAAGAGCCATCTGATAATGATTTGGAACTTGATATTGATTTTGATGCGCTGGATTTAGCGCTAGATTCGAATAATAACTTAGCTTCTCATAGTCATGAAGAGCAGGCCTCTTTGTCAGAGGACAGATGGGCTCTAAATGATCCTATTGAAACAGAGCAAACTCATCAGTTTGATTTTGTTGAAGAAGATTTATCAAGGCATGATCAAGGCGATATGCATGCGCCTCTCGCTGATCAAAATATAAGCAATAATGACTTCTCTCTTGATGATGATTGGTTAGATGATGAGCCTGTTAATGAGCGAAATTACCAAGAGCAAAAGAAAAGCGGTGGGTTTTTTGAAGGTAAAGGTATTTTAGCTATCTTAGCATTTGTCGGTATATTATTCATCGGTGCTTCTGGTGCTATTATATATAAACTACAATCTGTAAATGAAGCTGATTCTGCTATTCCAGTTATATCTTCACCTCAAGATCCATCTAAAATTGATGTAAGGCAAGTCGAGGAGGGCAGTGGCATTGCTTCTTCTCAAGATAATAGTCAAGATAATGTTCAGATTGTTGATCGTGAACAAGAGGCTTTCATTTTACCCCAAAGCAATAGTCAAAACCCAATCACGCCGAATGCGGATCTTCAGGTAAGAACAATTACAATTGGGCAAAGTGAGGATGATAGTCCTTTACTACCAAATCAATTCCCAAATTCATCGTCCTTATCTGCTCAGAATGATACTATTATTCCTCAAGTTAATAATAGCAATGATGGGATTAGTAATTTAATCGAATCTGAATTAGGCAATTGGCAGGGGATTGAACAGGTGCAACCACAGCGTAATCCTGGTTCGCCTGTCAATATACCAGTTTCTTCGGCACGTAGCTTGCAAGTGAATGAGCAAGCGCCGCAAATCACAACGCCAGCACGGGTTATAGAAAACCAAGTTCAAACAAATACCCAAGCTACGGTTCAAGCTGTAACACCGCAAACGCAATCAACGCCTTTGCAAATTGTCAACAACCAGAGTTTGAATACTTCTGCTAACGCTGCTCAACCGTCTAATGTTGCAGCCACTGGTTCTTATTCTGTGCAACTATCATCGCAGCGCAGTGATGGTGCAGCTAGACAAACATTTGCTTCTTTACAAAGGCGCTATGGTAATGTGTTAGGGGGATATGCTCCTTTAATTACACCAAGAGAGATCTCAGGCCGTGGTACTTTTTATCAAGTCAAAGTCGGGCAATTCTCGTCTCAATCTGAAGCAAATAGCCTATGTAATGCGCTAAAAATACAAGGCGGAGATTGCTTTGTTACGCGCAACTAGTTTGGGGTCAGCATGACGCGTAAGCCAGTTATTATCAGTTGCTCAACTTTATCTCTTTCGAAAGAGGAAATATCTTTAATTCAAGACTATCAGCCATGGGGGCTTATTCTATTTGGGCGTAATATTCAAAGCCAGCCTCAAGTCAAAGAGCTTACAGACCACTTTAAAAGTCTTGTTAAGGATAACAATGCTCCTGTCTTGATAGATCAAGAAGGGGGGCGCGTGCAAAGATTGGCACCGCCTGATTGGCCGCAATATCCATCTATGGGCGATATTGCAGAGTTATATAGTCAAAATTCAGGGGAAGGCTTAAAGCTTTTAACACAAACAATTCAGTCCATAAGCGCGGATTTGAAAGCTTGTGGGATTAATGTGAATTGTGCCCCTGTTGCTGACTTAAGGCTGCCAAATACAGATCCGGTTATAGGGAAACGCGCTTTTGCTGCTGATGTAGAAACGACAACTAAATTAGCTGGACATGCAGCTTCTGTCTTTTTAGAAAATAGCATTTTACCCGTTCTTAAACATGTGCCAGGTTATGGTCGTGTAAATGCAGACCCTCATTTTAAGCTGCCCTTTGTAAAAGGTGAGCTTAAAACGTTAGAGGATGCTGATTTTAAGCCTTTTAAGGCACTTAGCCACATAAAATCTATGATGGTTGCTCATATCTGTTATGAGGCACTGAACCCAACAGTTCCAGCAACGCAAAGCCCTGAAATTTTACAGTCGCTTATCCGAGATGATTGGCATTATGACGGTCTGTTAATGACGGATGATATTATGATGCAAGCCTTGCAAGGCGATGTTGTTCAGCGTTCTTTAGCTTCTTGGCGTGCTGGCATGGACATAATATTGCATTGTTCAGGGAAAATTCAAGAAACAACACAGCTTTTAGAAAATACGCCAATAGCGTCAGAGCAAACAGCAAGACGTATGAGAGAATTTCAAGATCAACTTACTGTTTAATTGCGTTTTTTTCTATTCATAAAGAAGAGTTGGTAGGGCAGAATGGGTTAACAATCACGTCCTGAGCCTAGGTTATGCACATAAAAGCAAGGTCTGAATATTGGAATAGTCTACATTATCCCATATATTAATATTGGATTAATGAAAATAAATGGCACACCAAAATAAGATTTACGCTTTGGCTGAAAAAAACGCAAAAACACAAAAAGAGATTGATGAAGCAAGTGTGAAAGAATTTGACTTTCATAAAGAGAATGTCGGCACGTCATCCATGGAGCTGATTTTAAATATCAAAGGTTTTGAAGGGCCTATTGATATGCTTCTTCATCTGGCACGTAAGCAAAAAGTAGATTTATCAGAGATTTCTGTTTTGCACATAGTCAAGCAATATCTGTCTTTTATTGATAGAGCAAAAAAGCTCCGTGTTGAACTAGCAGCAGATTATCTTGTGATGGCTGCATGGCTTGCTTTTTTAAAGTCAAAGCTTTTGCTTCCTGTCGTTGAAGAGGAAGATGAGGTCGGTGCCGAGCTCGCAGAGCATTTGCAATTTCGGTTGAAACAGCTTGAATCAATGCGCCATGCGGCAAAAAATTTATTTGAACGTCCAAAGCTAGGCGTGGAGGTTTTTGCCCGCGCTGAGCCTGAGGGTGTTGTGATTAATAAGCAAAAAGAATTTGAAGCTAGCTTATATGACTTGCTTAATGCATATGCAGATCAAGCGCAGCGAAATCAAAAAATCTCTTATGAGATTAAAAAGCGTGAAGTTTGGTCAATTACCGATGTCAGAACGAAGCTAGACGGGAAAATGACTGAGATATTAGATTGGGAAAGCTTAGATCTTTTGCTAGACCAGTTTAAAACAAGCCCTGATCTTGATGAAACAGTAACTGCCTCTGGCTTTGGTGCCATGCTAGAATATGCGAAAGAGGGCATTATTGATCTCAAGCAATCAGAGCATTTTTCACCGATCTATTTAAAATCCCGTTCTGAATTAAACTATTCAATTTAATATATAGTTTTGCTGACTTAAAATAAATTATAAATGAGGAAATGATGCAAACGATTGAAAAAGAAGCAATGAACTCATCAAAACCGATTGAAATCGATGCGTTAGAACCGGCCTCTTATCCTGAAATAGAGTCGGCGCAGACACAGGATAATATTTTCAAGCAAGATGATGAATCCGATCGTGATCCCAAAATTGACATTTCGCAAAAATTAGAGCAGTTGAGAATTTTGGAAGCCATTATTTTTGCTTCCAAAGAGCCTTTAACAATTAAGCAAATGGAAGACTATTTGCCAAATGGTGTGGCGATAAAACCGCTTCTTGAGGAATTGGAAGAGAAATATCAAGATCAAGGTTTTAATCTAGTGCAGCATGGGAGCGGGTGGTATTTTAGGACAGCCGTTGACCTCAGCCATATTTTGCAAAAAGATGTAACTGAGCAAAGAAAGCTATCTCGGGCAGCCTTAGAAATTTTAGCGATCATTGCTTATCACCAGCCCATCTCCCGCCCTGAAATGGAAGATATTCGCGGCGTTAGCTTATCTCGTGGCACGTTAGATGTATTGCTAGAGTTGGGATGGATTAGAACAGCTGGTCGACGTGAAGTGCCGGGGCGCCCTTTGCTTTATGCGACCACTCAGAACTTTCTTCAACATTTTGGTTTGTCTAAGCTAAATGATCTACCAGGCCTTGATGAGTTAAAGGCAATTGGCCTTTTAGAAAATCGCCCTGGTTTGCCTGGTTTATTTGATGCGGATATAGGCGCATTAGATGGGCATGAAATTGATGAATAAATGCAATAGTGATGAAAGCATATTAATTTAAAATTATAGATATGACTGACACATTATATGCGTGATTGAGTAGGCAAAAAGATGCTTTTTGATAAAATACAAAAAGAAGATGATATATATCAGCCAACGCCAAAGATAGGCGCTTCATTTGGTGGATGCCTAACTTTTGAAAATATCAAACATCGCTACCAAACAGATAATGTGATTCACAACCTCTCGCTTGAAATTAATCCGGGCGAAGTTTTATGTCTTTTAGGGGAATCTGGTTGCGGTAAGTCAACGCTTTTACGCATAGCAGCCGGCATAGAACAACAAATGTCAGGATCAGTAAAGTTAGACAGCGTATTACTTGCTGATGAGAATAGTTTTACGCCGCCAGAGCAGAGGCGTATAGGCCTTGTTTTTCAAGATTATGCTCTATTTCCGCATATGACTGTTTTAGAAAATGTTATGTTTGGCTTACGTAAGCTCACAAAAAGTGAAGCAAAAAAGCAAGCGCGCATTGCTTTGAAGGCTGTTCGCTTAGCACAATATGAAGATATTTCCCCCGCTTTTTTATCGGGTGGAGAACAGCAAAGGGTCGCGCTGGCAAGAGCTTTAGTACCACGCCCAAGTGTGTTGCTTTTAGATGAACCTTTTTCAAATTTAGATAGACTTATGCGTGACGAGGTGAGGGAGGCTACCATCTCAGCGCTTCGTGATGCACGCATGACAAGTATTATCGTTACGCATGATGCTGAAGAGGCTATGCGCATTGGTGACCGTATTGCGCTCATGCATAAAGGGACTATCGTTCAGATTGGTACCCCTTTTGAAATTTATAGACACCCTAATAGTCTTCTAGCAGCACGGTATTTCGGCTCTTTAAATGAGGTTGAAGGGGTTTGTACGGGCACTGAAATTGAAACAGCCCTAGGCATTATTCCTAACCGTCAATTGATGGAAAAAGGCAAGTGTAAAGTCTGTGTTCGACCAGAAGGTTTTTTAATCGATAAGCCGAAAAAAGGGTGTAAAATGGGGCGGGTGCTAAGGCATCAATTCTTAGGCAGTATTGACCAAATTGAAATTGCAGTTGAAGGTCTTGAACAGACCCTCATTGCCAGAGGACGGCCAGAATTAACTCTAAAAAAAGGCGATGATATATCAATTGATATTCTTGCTCTTGAAACGCTTGTCTTTTAAATGAACATTCTTTATGGTTAGATCATATTATTTATTCTTAGTAAGAATTTCTGCTTTGAGGAGAAGAAAATGGGTTTGAGTGTTTGGCAAATTCTTTTGGTTGTCGTTTTACTAGTATTATTATTTGGTCGCGGCAAAATCCCTGGTCTTATGAAAGACGTTGCTGAAGGCATTCAAGGCTTTAAAAAAGGCATGGCTGAACAAGACACGGCTAAGTCTGAAATAGAAGAAAATTCGGGTGAAACAATCGAAGTTAAAGTAAAAGAAACTTCTGAAAAGTCATAATTTATCGTTTTGCAATTTATAAATATGCGTAAAAATTGCGCATAGGGTTGGTATATGTTTGACATTGGCTTTTTTGAGATATTGATCATCGCTGTTATCGCTCTGTTTGTCATTGGCCCTAAAGAGCTGCCCAGCTTTTTGCGGACAGTGGCAAGATATGTTAAACAAATCCGTAGCCAAATATCGGATATTCAAAGAGAAGTCACAAAAGCAATAGACACTGAAGAGATTAGGTCAATTCGTGATGATGTGAATTCAATCACGTCTTTCGACCCAGTTAAAGATCTTAAGGAAGATATCTCTCAAGCTGTTGAAATGCCTAAGCAAAATTCTGAAGCGCAGCCAGAAATAGATAAAAGCAAAACTGAAGTGAGAAAATTTGTTCCAAAAACAACAGAAACAAATAGATTTTCACAAACAGAGAATAAAAGCGAAACAGAGAGTTAGTCATGTCTGCTGAAGTTGATCAAGAAGAAAGCATAGAAGACAGCCGAGCTCCTTTAGTTGCGCATCTCACAGAGCTGAGACGGCGTTTGCTTTACTCTGTGGGGACTTTACTCGTTCTTTTTGCATTTTTTTGCTTTTTCGCAACAGACATATTCAATTTTCTAGTGCAGCCATTTCGTGATGCTTATGGCGCGGATGCAAAGTTGATTTACACAGCACCTCAAGAGAAATTTATGACCAATTTGAAAGTTGCTATGTTTGCTGCTTTCTTTATGTCTTTTCCTGTTATTGAAATTCAAATCTGGAAATTCATTGAGCCAGGTCTTTATCATACTGAGAAAAAAGTATTTTGGCCTTATCTTGTTGCAACGCCAGTATTATTTTTAATTGGCGCTCTCATGGTCTATTATTTTATTTGGCCCATGGCAATGAGTTTTTTCATCTCTTTTGAACAGACAGGAGCTGATATTGCCAATATTGAAATTTTGCCTAAGGTAAATGAATATTTAGGGCTGATTATGCTTTTGATATTTGCTTTTGGCCTTTGTTTTCAGTTGCCTGTTGTTCTTACCCTTTTAGCGCGGGCAGGATTGGTCTCAGCGGATCAGCTTGTTGCAGGGCGAAAATATGCAATTGTCGGTATTTTTGCGGCCGCTGCCATTCTAACGCCACCAGATTTTATTTCCCAAGTCGGGTTAGGCGTACCGACTGTCTTGCTTTATGAAGTCTCTATTTTTATGGCAAGACGCGTTGAACAAAGGCGTGAAGAAGAAGCGGCATAACGCGGTAAGCTGTTCTTTGTTGGAATGATAATTCAGTAAAATAGTTATTGAGAATCGAACTTGGGTTTTTATATACGTCTGCAGTCAATAATTTTTTGAGATTGGATAAATAAAGCTTTGATCATAAAGATTATAAACTCAGAACTAAAATATTGAAAAATGATAGGCGCTAGCTTATAGGTTTTTTAAAGATAAAAATAGTCCTATCAAATATGAAACGAGTTCTATTATGCACGATATTAAATGGATACGTGAAAACCCTGAAACTTTTGATGCAGATTTGAAAAAACGTGATTTTCCTGCAAAATCTGAAGAAATTCTAGCAGTTGATCAAAAAAGACGTTCCCATTTAGAAAAGCTGCAAGAAGCGCAATCGCGCCGCAATACAGCATCAAAAGAAATTGGTAAGGCTAAAGCAACTGGCGATGAAGAAAAAGCTAAAGCTTTGATGAATGAGGTTGCTGAATTAAAAGCATTTGTTCAAAATGGTGAAGAGATTGAGCGCGTTCTTGATAAAGAGCTTGAAGATATTTTATCTGGTTTGCCTAACCGTGCTATGGATGATGTGCCGCTTGGTGCCGATGAGAGCGATAATGTCGAAATTCATAAAAAAGGGGTAATCCCAACATTTGATTTTGACGTTAAAGATCATATTGAAATTGGGGAAGGGCTTGGTCAGCTTGATTTTGAGATTGCCGCGAAGATTTCTGGTGCTCGCTTTGTTGTTTTGAAAAAAGACCTAGCAAGACTTGAGCGTGCATTAGGGCAGTTTATGCTGGATACTCATAGCCAAGAAAATGGGTATATGGAAGTTGTTCCTCCCTTTTTAGTTCATGCGCCAGCGCTTTATGGAACAGGTCAGCTGCCAAAATTTGAAGAAGATTTATTTAAAACCGAAGACGAACGCTATCTCATTCCAACAGCGGAAGTCCCTTTAACAAATTTAGTGCGGGAACAAATTTTGAAGGGTGAAGATTTGCCCATGCGTTTCACCGCTTATACGCCATGCTTTAGATCTGAGGCTGGCTCTGCGGGTCGCGATACAAAAGGTATGATCCGCCAGCACCAATTTTCAAAAGTTGAGATGGTTTCAGTGACGACTGAAGAGCAGTCTGAAG
Organism: Hyphomicrobiales bacterium; assembly: GCA_011524605.1. Classification (GTDB taxonomy): domain Bacteria; phylum Pseudomonadota; class Alphaproteobacteria; order Rhizobiales; family WTKA01; genus WTKA01. Next base: position 28,486 of record WTKA01000103.1, read on the forward strand.
CAGAGCATGAACGTATGTTAGCATGTGCAGAGGGGATTTTAGATAAGCTTGGTCTTGCCTATCGTACTGTAACATTATGCGTTGGCGATATGGGTTTTGGTGCGCGTAGAACATATGATATTGAAGTATGGCTCCCGGGTCAGCAGACTTATCGTGAAATTTCATCTTGCTCTACCTGCGGTGATTTTCAGGCTCGGCGCATGAATGCTCGCTATCGTCCTGAAGGGGAGAAGGCTGCGAAATTTGTGCATACTCTCAATGGCTCAGGTCTCGCTGTTGGCAGGACTATGATTGCAGTTTTAGAAAATTATCAAAATGCTGATGGAAGTGTAACGATTCCTGAAGTATTACGCCCGTATCTTGGCGGACAAGAAGTTATAAAAGCATAGCATTAGGGGGCAGAGATGCGTATTTTAATCACAAATGATGATGGTATTAATGCTCCAGGCCTTGCTGCTCTTGAAAAAATTGCAAGAAAAATTTCAGATGATGTTTGGATTGTTGCGCCCAAAGAAGAGCAAAGTGGTATGGGGCGATCGATAACGCTGCATAGGCCACTAAGACTGAACTATTTTGGCGAGAACCGGTATAGTGTTGCTGGTACGCCTGCAGATTGTGTTATCATGGCTGTAAGAGAAATATTGGCCGATAAATTACCAGATATCGTACTTTCTGGTGTTAATCATGGCGCTAACATTGCCGATGATTGCCTTTATTCAGGGACAATAGGCGCTGCTTTTGAAGCCTCACAATATGGCATTCGTTCTTTTGCCTTGTCTCAAGCGGTTGCATTTCGTTCCCCAGACGAGGTGATCCATTGGGAAACTGCCATCAAATTTGCGCCTCAATTGATTAATAAGCTCTTTGAAACAAAAGCAGATACATCTATTATTTATAATCTCAATTTTCCAAATTGTAGCCCAGAAGATGTAAAAGGATTTGAAATTACCCATACCGGGCGTTATGCTGATGCAGCTTTTGGATTAGATAAAAGAGAAGATGCGTGCAATAGAGAATATTATTGGATTAATTTCCGCCAGCGCGGCGCTTTAAAAGATGAGGAATCCGATATTCAAGCCATAAGAGATAATAAAGTTTCAATTACCCCCCTAAAAAGAGACTTATCTGCAAAAGAAGAGATGGACAATATAGGCGATCTATTGAAATAATAGGTTAGGGATCGCTAGAATAATTTGCATCGGGGAGAAAATATGCAAAGTGAAGAGTTGCTTGGGCAGCGCATGGCTTTTTTTCTCGCCTTAAGGCAGGCAGGGGTCGGGGATCATGAAGTCTTAAAGGCTTTTGAAGCAATTCCGAGGGAATTTTTTATACCAGATTATTTGAAATCTCATATATATGGGGTTCATGCGCTGGAAATTGATGAACATGTCACGTTAGAGCATCCCACCTATCTTGCCCGCTGTATTCAAAATTTAGATTTAAATAAAACAACGACAGTATTAGAATTTGGTAGCGGCATTGGTTATTCAATTGCTGTTATGTCAAAACTATCTAAACGGGTTACGGGCATAGAGCGTATTCGTACCCACGCCCATAATAGCCTTCGAATTCTTGAAAAAATTAATATTAGAAATGCAACTGTGATCCATGGGCATACCGAAGCAATGGCGCAAAATGCTGGGCCTTTTGATCGCATCTTATCTTCTGTTGCTTTTCATGATATTCCTGATTTGTTGATTGATCAATTAAAACCAGGCGGTATTTTAATTGCACCCATGATTTATGATACAGATGAGTGCTGGACATATCGTTTTTCTATTAATGCTTTGACCGCAAACTTGGACTGTGAGCGCCTTTTCCCCTCTCACGTTGCAATGATTTCAGATAGATTAGCATAATATTTTTTCTTTACTTAAAATTAACCAAAAATCAAACGAGTTTAAAGTTTAATCGCCTGTTAACCGTTAAGTGGTTAACTAGATATTGATATTTTTATTAAGTGTTGAGTTTAGTTTATGCGTATTTCACTAGTTACAGGGATAAAATCCCAGCAGACATTATCTGCCCTAATATTAGCCGCTTTGGTGGCTGGATGTTCTAGCACTGGCAATCAAATTGCATGGCCTTGGAAGTCTAATAACAGCACCACAGCATCCGTGCCAACTTACCAGCCCTTGCCAACAGCGAATACGGCGCCGATTACGACAGCTTCAATTCAACCTCAGTCTTTTGCGCAAAATACAAGTAATTCAATTCGTGTTGGCGAAGGGGATACTTTATACGGCATTGCGCAACGTGCGGGGATTACAACAAGCTCCCTCATGCAAGCTAATGGTATAACCTCAGCATCTCAGCTTAAAGTGGGGCAGTATCTTGTTATTCCGCGTTTCTCAACACCTGCAGCACAGTCAACAATTATAACACAACCGATGCCATCAGCACCAGTGGCTGTTACTCCTGTTCCAATGCAGCAGGCATTATATAGCAGTACGCCTCCTCAGCAAATAACTCAGCCAATGCCAGCAGCACCTGTTACAACTGCTTCAGTGCCAAAGCAAGCGCCACAACAGCATTTATACACAGGTAGTATTGCTTCTACAGCGGGGCATTATCGTGTTCAAACGGGTGATACGCTTTACTCAATTTCAAGGCGCACAGGCGTGCCTGTTAATCAGATTATGGCACAAAATGGCATAAGCGATGCCTCATCTTTAAAGATAGGCAGCAATCTAGTCTTGCCAACGGGCGTAAAAACTCAGTCTTTTGCTTCCAATACTCAAAATGTCAATATTGATCCAATTACGACAGCGAGCATCACGCCAAAAACCACGCCAAGCTATGGATCTTCTTATAAAGTTGTCAAAGGCGATACGTTATATGGTATTGGGCGTAAAACGAATATCCATCCTAAAGCAATAATGGCTAAAAATGGTTTTTCTTCTTCAACAACGCTAAAGCCAGGCCAATATATTAAGCTGCCAGCGAAAGCGGAAGAAGCGGCATTAGTGAAAAAATATGCGCCGACGCCTGTTGCTGTCAAGCCAACAACATCAACGCAGTCAAGTTTAATCTCTACACCGCCAAAAACTTTTACGCCTATAAAAACAGCGGCAAAGCCAACCGTGGTCACACCGTCAACAGCGCCTGTTGCTTCTGGATTTAACTGGCCTGTAAAAGGGCGTGTTATTTCTGGTTTTGGCTCAAAAACAGATGGCTCTTTTAACAATGGTATTGATATTTCTGTACCAGAAAATACAGAAGTGCGCGCCGCTGATAATGGTGTTGTTGCCTTTGTAGGCGATACGTTAAAAGGGTATGGTAATCTTATTTTGCTTCGTCATAATGACGGATGGGTTTCAGCCTATGCGCATAACTCGAAAATACTTGTTCAGCGTGGGCAAACTGTAACGCGCGGTCAACCTATTGCACTTTCTGGTAAAACAGGTGCTGCAGAAACACCAAGATTACATTTTGAATTACGCAAGCAGTCAAAAGCAGTTGACCCAATTGGTGAATTGCCGCGTATTTAAAATTGATAGTGTCAAAACGCTTTTCCCGGAATTTAATTGCTTTCACGCCAATTTCACTTTGTTCAATGGCTGCGAGTGCGCGCAACATAAGTTGCGGGGCGAAGTCTCGCCCTCTGG
>WTKA01000083.1 GCA_011524605.1 Hyphomicrobiales bacterium
AATTAATACTTTTAATTCAAATAGAATTGAACAAAATTAATAGGCCCTGAGCCTAAAGCTTGAAAATGATTTTTTTTCATTTTATCTCAAGTGTTTAGCCAAGTTTTAAAGCCTCAAAAGGGATGTATTCTAAATAATCGCCTTTTGAAACTTTAGTAATATCTTCTGGTAGAATGATAAGGCCTGAAGAATGGCGTAAAGATGAAATAAGGCCAGAACCATCCCTTTCATATTTATTCAGCAATGTTTGTTTTTCTACGGTCTTTGCAGTACCTCGCAAGAATTCTTTTCTCCCCACTTTTTTATGTTTGATTTCAAAATTTGCAGGAAAAAAATAAGATGAAGGCAATTGCCAATTGATGCCGCATATTTGGCGTATTATCTGACGAACATAAAGGGAAAAACATGTGAAAGCTGCAACAGGATTGCCAGGCAGTCCCACCATGAGGCAATGGCCAATTTGCCCCATGAGCATGCTACCTCCTGGTTTGATCGCAAGTTGCCAAAGATGGCATTTGCCTATAGCATTAAGAGCATGGTGTACGTGATCTTCTTCGCCTTTAGAAGCGCCGCCTATGGTTATTATCAGATCATATAGAGGAGCCATATCTGAAAGCGTTTTTTTAGTTTCAATAAAATCATCACTAAGGTGATATTGATTGACTTGTTCTATCAAGGGTGACTTTAATAGGCTTGTAATTAAAAAAGCATTGGCATTATAAACTTCGCCATCATCTATCTCTTGCCCTGGGGCTATAATTTCATCTCCTGTTGTGATGACCATGATTTTCAACTTGCGAAAAACCTCAATATGATCTCGGCCAGTGGAAGCTATTTGTGCAAGATCTGATGCTGATAGATGGGTACCTTTGCTTATAATTAAGCTTTCTTTTGTAATATCTTCGCCCGCAAGACGACAATTTGCGCCTTGTTTAAGTTGAGCAGGTATTTGAATGCGATCATTATCATGCGTTATAATATCTTCTTGCATAACCACGCTATCTGTACCTAAAGGCATGGGCGCGCCTGTGAAAATGCGAAAAGCCGTATTTTCTTTTTCATAATGATGGATAGGGCTTCCCGCAGCTACACGTCCTATGATTTGAAATTGGTTGCTTTTTTCAAGATCCGCATGCTTAAAGGCATAGCCATCAACCGCGCTATTAGTATTGTAAGGAACTTGAATTTGGGAATATATGTCTTTTGCGCATACCCTGCCTGCCGCATAATCGAGCCTGATTTTTTCTTTTTCTAAGGATGCAGAAAATTGAGTACGTATGATATCAAGAGCTTCATCATGCATTAATTTATTTTTTTGATGGTAGAAGCAATCATTGATATTTTTATTCATGCAGGTTTTCTCGTTCTAAAAAAGTTGTTTATATAGTCTGCAATCTTACTAATTTCATCACGATCAAAAATTTCGCCATCAAAATTTAAAGATTTGTCGCAGCAGTTATCGGTGCTAATCGCGATGACATTATCTAGCTGCTCATGTAAATGCGGTTTGTCAGCTATTGTTTGGGCATAGCAAACGATTTTAGGGAGTGGTAATGATTTATATCCCTCGATAATGACGAGATCGCAAGGGTTCAACTTACTGATTAATTGCTCTAATGTTGGCTCTTCATTTGAAAGCTCTTCCATCAGAGCCAAGCGTTTAGAAGAGGTGATGAGCGTTTGCCGCGCACCAGCTTTACGGTGTCGGTAGCTATCTGTGCCTTCTTGATCAATGTCAAAATTATGGTGGGCATGTTTGATGCTTGCGACATTCATGCCAAGGGTAGAAAAATGACTGATTAGCCTTTCAACTAAGGTGGTTTTACCACTATTTTTCCATCCAGTTACGCAAAAAGCTTTCATATATTTGTCTTTTGTTGACTAAATAGTTTGAGCGCATGCTCATACTCTTCCAAATAATTGATATTGAAAAAAGGATCAAGGGTAACTTGTTTGTTTTTTGCCGAAAAATCTAGATATTTAACTTTATATTGTTCAGCAAAGAGACGGACTTTATAATTTTCCCCTCGCATGAATTTTTCAAGAGCGGGATAAAGGGTGATGGGCCAAAGTGAAAAGACAGGATGGGTGCGTCCATTGCTTTGTGCCATAATAATTGTATCGCTTTGGCTCTGAGAGGCAGTGATTATTGATGATACATAATTATCTGGGAAAAAGGGGGTGTCGCCTGCAACAGTGATAAGGTGCGAGATATTGGGGTGTTTGCGGCGCAAATAATACATGGCTGATAAAATGCCAGCTAAAGGTCCTTTTTGAATAGGTTCTAAATCTAGAAGGACAGGATATCCATATGATTCATAAGCTTTTAAATCATCATTGGCGCTAATGAGGAGGGTCGTCAGGTCTTTTTCAAGTTTTTTTATAATGATGGAAATGAGGCTATCTGAGCCTAATTTCAATAGGGGCTTGTTTTGAAAACCGATACGGCGTCCTTGCCCTCCTGATAAAATGGCAACCGCAAAATTTTCATTCATTATAGCTGTTTCTTGCATCACATGCCTTTTAGGGTAAAAAATTTTTAACCGCCAGTCACGCTCATATGTCTTGAAACAGCAGGTGTTTTTGTTTTTCGATCAATGATAAAATCATGACCTTTGGGTTTAATGCTTATTGCTTTATCAATCGCTTCATTCAGCAACTCATTACTTGGTGATTTTCTTAAAGCTGTGCGCAGATCAACTTTATCTTCTTGGCCTAAACAGAGATAAAGCTGTCCAGTACAAGTCATACGAACACGATTACAACTTTCACAAAAATTATGTGTAAGAGGTGTAATCATACCCAAGCGCCCGCCAGTTTGCTCAACTTCATAATAGCGTGCAGGGCCACCTGTTTTATAGTCAGTAGAGGTGAGGGTAAAATGATGATTTAAATCTTGCTTTACCTTTGATAGGGGCAAATATTGGTCAATCCTTGAAACATCAACCTCGCCAAGCGGCATGGTTTCAATCACGGTAAAGTCCATTCCCTTACTATGCGCCCAACTCATGATATTACTTAGATCAAATTCATTAATTTGTTTTAAGGCAACTGTATTAATTTTAATTTTTAGACCGACAGATAAGGCTTTTTCAATGCCATCAAGTACTTTTTCTAGCTCACCCCAGCGTGTGATTTGCTGAAATTGATCTGCATTGAGTGTGTCAAGGGAGACATTGATACGTTTGACGCCGACTGAATATAAATCAGTAGCATATTTTTCTAATTGGCTACCATTTGTTGTTACTGTTAATTCATCAAGTGCACCGCTTTCAAGATGGCGACTTATCGAAGAGAAAAAAGACATAATATTTTTACGAACAAGCGGCTCACCGCCAGTAATACGGAGTTTTTTAATCCCTTTTTCTATGAATGCAGAGCAAACGCGATCAAGCTCTTCTAAACTTAATAATTCCGCTTTTGGTAAGAATGTCATATTTTCAGACATGCAATATAAGCATCTGAAATCACAACGATCAGTTACGCTAACGCGTAGATAGTCTACTTTACGGCCAAAAGGGTCTATCATATTCATATGAGGTGAATTCACAGTATTTCCATCAAGTAA
>WTKA01000125.1 GCA_011524605.1 Hyphomicrobiales bacterium
AATGGCGGAGAGGGTGGGATTCGAACCCACGGTACGTCTCCGCACGCCGGTTTTCAAGACCGGTGCATTCGACCACTCTGCCACCTCTCCGTCTCGTCTAATAATTTGACGAATTGTTTCTTTACACAATCTATTTTATTTTGGAAAGAAAAAAATGCATGATTTCAAAAAATAATTTTCTTTGCCCATTATATGGCTAAAAAAGGGTAAATTAGGTGCTTTAGCTCAATCATTTTTATTTCGCCCAAAATTAGGCTCAATTGTTTCTTGCCCTGCTGCGACAATGCCCCTACGAATTTCCCTCGTTTTAGAAAATAAATCATGCAGCTTATCCCCATCCCCATAACGAATGGCTCTTTGCAAATCTGTGAGATCTTCTGTAAACCGGCCTAACATTTCCAAAACAGCTTCTTTATTATTTAAAAAGACATCACGCCACATGATCGGATCCGAGGCTGCAATACGCGTAAAATCACGAAAACCACCCGCGGAAAATTTAATCACTTCACTGGAAGTAACCTGTTCTAAATGAGCAGCAGTCCCCACGATGTTATAGGCAATTAAATGGGGCAGATGGGAGGTAATAGCCAAGACAAGATCGTGATGCTTTGGCTCCATTTCTTCAACTTGGCTGCCACATTTTTCCCAAAAGGCTTTTAAAAGAGCAGTTTTTTCTGCAGATGCGCCAGCGTCAGGTGTTATGATTACCCAGCGCCCATCAAATAAAGATGCAAAGCCCGCTTCAGGCCCTGATTGTTCTGTCCCTGCAATTGGGTGTGAGGGAATGAAAGTAACATCTTTAGGGACAAACGGTTTAATATCCTCAATAACCGAGGCCTTAACAGAGCCAACATCGGTCACAATCGCACCGCTTTTTAAATGAGGAGCAATTTGCTGAAAAACGGATTTCATCGCGCCAACAGGGGTGCATAAAATAATCAAATCACTATCTGCAACAGCCTTTTGCGGATCATTTTCGACTTGATCGGCAACACCAATTTTCTGAAATCTTTCGCAATGCTCTGTATTACTGTCATAGCCAATTAAGGTCTTCGCAATGCCCTCGCGACGAATAGCCCAAGATAAAGAGGAGCCAATAAGGCCAACACCGATGATTGTTATTTTTTCAAACAAAATAATATACCTAATTTATTTTTATAACGATTATGCGTCGCTTTATATTTTAAAATTAACACTTGTTTCAAGACAAATATTAATATTTCCAAGCCCGTGCACGCATTGTCAAAAAATCGCGCAAAGCCATTATCTTTGCTGAATTTCTCAATTCTTCTGGATAGCAAACATAGGTTTCAAATGAGGGCGGTTCTTCGCCTAGATCCACTTGAATAATATCCTTATCATCACTGACCAGATAATCTGGCAAGACAGCAATCCCGACCCCTTGCTTCACAAGCAAGCGTAATGACAATAAGTTATTCACTTTCACACGGGGGACAAAGTCAAATCCAGCTTTTAACGCCAATGTTTCAAGCCATTTTAAATCACGCAAATAGGTAGGAGCATTATCAGAAAAACCAACAAATTGATGACCTGATAAATCTTGCACTGATCTAGGGAGAGAATTTTTCTCAATATAGGATTTTGAACAAAAAGCATGCAGATGCACTTCAAATAACCGCTTTTGAATGAGGTCAGGCTGCGTCGGGCGGTGCAAGCGAATGGCCACATCAGCCTCGCGCATGCCCAAATCAAGCTCATCCTCCGTCAATGCCATCTCCAGCGTAATATCTGGATAAGCATCAATAAATTCATCTAGTCGCGGCGAGAGCCAACGTGATCCGAGGCCAATCGTTGTCGTTAAACGCAACAGGCCTTGAGGCTTTTCTTTATTCTCTTTTAGCTCTTCTTGAACAAGATCTAGCTTTGCCGCCACGTCATTCGCAGCAGAAAACAAGGCCTCACCCTGCTCTGTTAAAAGCAAACCGCGCGCATGGCGGTGAAAGAGCATAACTTTTAAATCAAGTTCTAAATTTGAGATTTGGCGGGAAACAGCCGATTGACTTAACCCAAGCCTATTGCCAGCATGGGTAAAGCTGCCCGCCTTTGCGGTAGCATGAAAAATGCGTAACTTGTCCCAATCTAATGGCAATATGTTCTCTCCCTTATTATGCATAAGGGATAGCATTTAAATTAAGTGGAATAAAGCCTTTATTATTCTGCTAAAAATCTTTCCGCTTCCAGTGCAGCCATACAGCCCATACCTGCAGCTGTAACTGCTTGACGATAAATATCATCAGTTACATCGCCCGCAGCAAAGACACCCTCTACAGATGTTTGGCTGCTGTCATGAGCTGTCCATAAATAGCCATTATCTTTTAGGGTCAAACTATCTTTAAACAATTCTGTTGCAGGAGCATGGCCAATTGCAACGAAAATGCCATGCACGGATTTTTCAAAAATCTCGCCTGAGTTTACATTTTCAATCTTTGCAGCTGTCACGCCAAGAGGGTCTTCATCACCGATTACTTCATGCAATTGGCTGTCCCATAGAACTTCAACCTTTTCATTTTTCAAAAGGCGCTCCTCAAGAATTTTTTCACAACGCAAGCTGTCGCGACGATGCACAAGTGTTACTTTAGAGGCAAAATTTGTGAGGAATAATGCTTCTTCAACGGCAGTGTTACCGCCCCCTATAACAAGCACTTCTTTGTCGCGGTAAAAGAAGCCGTCACATGTTGCGCAAGCAGAAACACCAAAGCCCTTAAATTTTTCTTCGCTTTCAAGGCCAAGCCATTTTGCTTTTGCCCCTGTCGCAATGATGAGGCTATCGCATGTGTACACAGTGCCACCATCGCCTGTGAGCGTAAAAGGACGTTTTGAAACATCAACATCAACGATATAATCTGTGACCATTTTTGTACCGACATTTTCAGCTTGCTGTTTCATTTGATCCATCAGCCATGGCCCTTGAATAGCATCCGCAAAACCAGGATAATTCTCAACTTCCGTTGTAATCATAAGTTGTCCACCAGGCTCTAAGCCTTGGATAAGCACGGGCTCAAGCATTGCTCGCGCTGCGTAAACCGCTGCTGTGTAGCCTGCAGGACCTGAACCAATTATCATAACTTTTGAATGCATCATCATCTCTATATTTAAAAAAATTTAAGCGTTAAAAATAAGTGCCATAAATATAATCATCACTCAAGGGCTGTTATGGTGTTTTCTTTAAATAACCCCTTGTCTATTGTATTGAATATCGGCAATGTGAATTTAAAATACCCTATTTCTGGTAGATAGTCATTCTTGTTTAAAATTAAAGGATAGCCCATGTCTTCTTCTGATATTGAACTTCAAGCCGCTGCTTTTCGTCGTCTTGTGAGCCATTTGCAAAACCGAACGGATGTACAAAATATAGACATGATGAATTTATCTGGCTTTTGTCGTAATTGCCTGTCGCGCTGGTATCAAGAGGCAGCGAATGAAGTGGGGCAGGAAATGACAAAAGATGAAGCAAGAGAAATCATCTACGGCATGCCTTTTGCTGAGTGGAAAGAAAAATATCAAA